>NZ_BAAGXS010000051.1:0-19437 GCF_054779715.1 Actinophytocola sediminis
CCGGCCGAGAAGCGCCCTCGGACGGGCGACTCCCCGCGCTGGAAGCGGGGCGCTGCGGGCGGGTCGTGGCCTGCTCACCGGCCTCGAGCTGGCACTGCGGCGTCGAGGCGTGGTCGCAGTCGACCGAACCCCAACCATCAGCCCCCGCCGACGGACCGGACGCCACCAGAATCCCGACCGCGACACCCAGAACCGTGGACGGTCTCAGCATGAGCCCACCCCCTCGATGACGAACCCCGACACCCGCCAAGCGCCATCGGCCTGCCGATCCANGTGCGTCGAGTCACCACAGTCGCTGATCCTGACCGTGCTGGGACTGCCCCAAGGCTCGACCAGCGACACCGTCGGATGATTCTTCGGCTCCCCCCTGGTCACCAACCCGTTCTGCTAATCGGCGTAAAGACCACGCGAAATCGTCAACAACGCCTCACCAGTCGCGTAAACACCCAACAACGGAGAACGCGAGTCCGAGGTACGAGCCGCGGTAGCCATGTTCCGCCACATCCCCAAATAAGCCTCCACCGCCCGCCGGCCCGCCACCTCCCCCGCCGACCCAGCCGTCTCCACCGCACTCGACGACAACTTCGGCGTCGACGCGAGTGTGGACGAACGAGACGACGGATTCGGCGCTGGGGTCGGCGTGCACGCGATCGCGGTGCACGCGATCAACGCGAACAACCGCGACAGCGATAGTCGAGTTCTCACGATAATGCTGACCTCCTCGTGATCGGGATCGCGTGGTGGTCGGACACCCGCCGGCAAGTCGGGTGAATCGAGACTTCCGGCCACCACGCGATCCCCTTGTGCGTCTCCAGGCAGTCCAACCTGGATGCACCACACCTACGCCGCCGTGCTCGGCTGAGTGCAAGGTCAGATGCCCACTGAGGTCACACTCAGTCGACGATTCTCACCCGATCGGGGTAGCCCACCGATGTCCCGACACGAACAATTCCAGCACCTACGTGCGGCCTGTGTGGACAGTCGTGTTAGGTAGAACCATGGAGGGCTGGGATGTGCCGTACCGGCAAGCTGTCGAGGAAGTGCTGGAGGTCCTACGAGGACAATGGACCGTCGCGGTCCTCGCCGCGCTCGCCCCGGGAGAGACGCGCCGCAAGGACGTGCTCCCCGCCGTCAACGCGATCGACGACCGCGCCGGTCGCCTCACACACAAACGACCGTTGACCGACCGCGTCCTGGAAGACACCCTACGGCGGATGCACGACGACGGACTGATCGCCCGACGCGCCGAACCCGGCACGACCGAACCCGGCAACTTCGGTGCGACCTGGTACAGCCTCACGCCCAAAGGGCGGTCTCTGCTCAGCGCGATACGACCGCTCGCCGAATGGGCACAGCACAACCGCCACGCGCAGAGCTACAGCGGTGACCTGCCCATGTCCGCGCCAGCCGCGCTCCCCCCGGACAGCTGAACCGCGAGGACGCGGTCCCGGCCGGCGTCCTTCGCGGCGAACACGGCGGTGTCCGCCGCGAGCAGCACCTCGTTGAGATCGGCACCGGCGTCGGGATTGGTCGCCACTCCCACCGACACGCTCAGTCGCAGGTCGGGATAGGACCCGCCGCTGATCGGGTCCTCGACCCGCACCGCACACACCCGTTCACACACCCGCTCACCGATCTCCACGCTCGTCGCGTGATCGGTGCCGACCAGCAGGATCACGAACTCCTCGCCACCGAACCGCCCCACCAAATCCATGCCGCGAACGGCCTCGCACATGGCATCGGCCACCGCCCGCAGCGCGCGGTCACCGACCAGGTGGCCGTACCGGTCGTTCACGCGCTTGAAGTAATCGATATCGACCATCAGCACACCGAGCTGGGTGCCGTGCTGCCTGGCCCGATCGAACTCGGAGTTCGCCAACGAATGCCAGGTCCCAGCGTTAAGCAACCCCGTCTTCTCATCAGTGGTCGCGGCGTGCTCCAGCTGCTTGACCAACACACTGCGATGAAGCACGAAGATCGGAAACAAGACCAGCCCGACCGCCCACGGATACCAGCCGAGCAGCAGCGCGGCGATCGCACCGACCGACAACGTGGCGAACTCGAGACTGTTCTCCTGCCAACTACCCATCAGCCGCCCGATCGACCGGTCCCGACGGAGCAACGAGATCGCGAGCCCGACCAGGACCGAGTTCACGATCCAATACGCGACGATCACCGCGGCAAGAGCCACCAGACCAGCCGGATGCGCTGCGGTCGGCGGAAGCCCAGGAAGCGCTCCGTCGAGCAGAAAGGCCGCGTGGCAGGACAACACGACCGCGGCCACGCTGAACACCACCCGATACGGGTGCATACCACTGACCTGCCGCCAACTCCGCCGCCACATATGCAGGTACAGCACCACCGCCGTCGCCGCGGCCAGCGCGGGTGAGGTCACCAACGCCGCCGACAACGTCCATACCGAACTCATGTTCACATGCGGCGTGTCGGAAAACCGACGACGCATCCCCTCAACCCGCCTCGTCGCCTCAGCACACACCAGACCGAGCACGACGATGACCGTGAACAGAACAATGTCCCACTGACCTGCCGGGAAACGCAACGCCAACCAGACGGTCGACACCACAGCACTGAGCTCAACACCGATCACGTAACGGCGTCCAGATCTGGGCAACCTCCACAACCGACACTGCCGCCACGATCGCGGAAATACCGAGAAACCTCGGCTCATTCCTTCACCAGACACCATCGTCTGTGTTGGACTGGACGACGTTGCACCGGTCGAATGTGCGTCTCCACCCGATCCCCGGTCGTCCACCGGCACCTCGACCTCGGGGTCGGGCGAGCAGTCCGAACCTGGGGAGGAGGTACCCGCGATGGACAACAAGGACCTGTGATGCGCGAGTTCAACCGTTTCCGGCTCGTTCCCGATCACCCGTTCGTGGCGGGAACGAGCCCACCACCACACTCCCCCGATCGCCGCGGCGAACACCATCGCCACCAACCCGGCCACCGCGACCGCCCGGAACGGCCCGATCGCGTCCGCGGCGATACCGCCGGCGAGGATCGCCACTCCCTGCGAGGCGTACAAGCAGGACGACAGGCGCCCCAGGACACCTCCCCGTCGAGCGTCCGGGACCCGGTCGATGACCATCTCCTGCAGCCGCACCAGGAAGATCGTCGAGAACACACCCGACAGCGCCCACGCCGCGACCGACACCACCAGCCCCGCCCCCGAGGCCGGCGCCCAGGCACACACCACCAACGGCGCCCCCGCCGCGACCGCGAGCACCACCACGACCCGCGCCGAACCCGCCCACGGCACCCGGGCCGACAGCCATCCCCCGAGCACACTGCCCACCGGGTCCGCGGCCATCAACACCCCGACCGCCGCCGCGCCCAGCGGCACCCCGAGGCCGGCCGCGTACGGCGCCGCCAGCCCTTCGGGCACCACATACAGCCCGACCAGGCCGGCCAACGCGAACAACGGCCACACCGCACCCATCGAAGTCCGCTCGCCGACACCCTCCTCACGGGCCCCGGCCTCGGCCGCCGCGGGCCGAGCGCGGACTCCGAACACCACCAACACGGCACTGACCACGAACGTCGCGGCGTTGGCCGCCAAGGCGAGGTGGGCCTCGACCACGACCAGGAGAACACCCCCAGCGCCGAACCCCACCAACTGTGCCGCCTGCGCGGTGATCTGCCGCAACGCGAGCCCAGTCCGATAAGCCTCCCGGTCGAGAACCTGCGGCAGGATCGCCAACTGCGCCGCCTTGAACGGCGCATTGGCCATGCTCAGCGCGCCGACCAGCGCCCACAACACCGGCAACGGCATCCCCGGCACCGCCATCGCGCCCGCCAGCCCCGCACGCACCAGATCGGTAACCACCAGCACCCGCCGACGAGGGAACCGGTCAGCCAGCCCCGACAACAACACCCCACCCAGCACCGACGGCACGAACGTCAACGCATAAGTCAGGGCCGTAAGACTGGCCGACGAGGTCTGCGCGAACACCAGCAACGCCAACGCGACCCGCGCAAGCTGATCACCCACAACAGAGAAAAGCTCCGCCGCCCACAGATAGCGGAACTCCCTGACCCGCAGTACAGAGGTGAAGCTGACCCCGCTCTTGATGCTCATGGTCCCCCCGAACCGTCGAACAAACACCTCGACGACGATCTCGTCGTGTCCCCTACGCATGACGCTAAGCGCTTAACCGCAGGTCAGGGACCCACATGCGACAGATATACCCAAACGGTGGACGAAGAAGCACACAACGTGACCACCCGCAGGTGCCTGTCCAGCACCCACTCACCGGTCGGACACGCCGCACTGACGGCGGGGGAAATCTCGTGACGACCTCGGGAGACGTGCTGATCTGGACAGTGACCGGCCTCATCCTCGGAGCGGCGCTCCGACCCGCGACAGTCCACTTAGCACGCCGGCCCCCTGCCCGGCACCTCCTACTATCAGTAGCACCGGCGATCACCGCGGCGCTCTTCGCCATCCTGATTTGGCGAACCCCCGCCAGAGCCGAGTTGATCAGCTACAGCGCACTCGCCGCACTCGCCGTGCCCCTCGCCATCATCGACGCGAGAGAACAACGCCTCCCCCTGCCGCTGATCCATTCCGCCTACGCAGCGGTCATCGCACCCCTCACCGCCAGCGCCCTCCTCGACGGCGACATGACCAACGCCCTCCGCGCAGCCAGCGGCATGACCATCTCACTGCTCTTCTACCTGACAATCGCCCTCACCTCCCCCGGCAACCTCGGCGCCGGCGACGTACGCCTCGCCGACATCACCGGCTGGACCCTCGCCTGGAACAGCTGGGAAACACTCGACCTCGGAGCCGCCACATTCGCCCTCACAACACTCGCCGTGCTAATTGCATTACTGCGACGAACCCACATACCAACAGGGCCCACGATGCTACTCGGCACATTCATCGCGCTGCTGGCATGACTACAGAAATCACGGACCCTGTGCCAATAGTCAGCCTTCAAACGACGTCCTGGACGCTGTCGATCTCGAGCGCGTCTGCGCCGTGTTGCCGCCTTTTTGCGCCGTTCGCTGACCAGAAGACTATCCCGCTCATTGCGATCCTCCCCCGGCCGGAAGGCTGGGTGCTGCATCCGCGCGACCGTCTTCGCCGACAACGGTCGTGGCCTTGCGATCCACGCCCGGCCGGGAGGCTGGGCGCTGCCCGGCAACGTCCGCCACGACCATCCGTGCCGGTGGCGATGGCGGCCCAGCGGATGATGGCTTCGGCGGTGGCGGGGTGACGTTCGTAGTCGCGGGCGAGGCGTCGATGGGCGGTGAGCCAGGCGAGTGTTCTCTCCACGGCCCACCTTCGGAGGATGACGGCGAATCCCTTCTGGCCTTGGGGTTTGCGCACGATCTCGATCGTGGTCTTGAGCAGGGCTCGAGCCCAGTCGACCAGAGCGCCGGCGAACCCGGCGTCGGCGAACAGGTGCCGCACACGGCTGACGGCTTGGGACAGGAGTTGGCGGTGACGCAGTTCGAGCAGCAGCTTCCGCGCGCCGTCGCGGTCCTGCACGCTGGCGGGCAGCACGAGCACGACCAGCAGAAGCCCGAAGGTGTCGGTCACGATGAACCGCTTCCGGCCGTGGATCTTCTCGCCCGCGTCGTAGCCCCGGGTGTCGGCCCCGATGGTGTCAGCGCCTTTTATCGACTGCGAGTCCATCAATGCCTGGCTCTACCAGCCGGAGCGCCGGACGCACCCCCGCCACGGCGAGTGCGTCACCTACTCCGTTGACCGTGCGCCGTTGGAGCGGCCTCACCTTCTCGCCGGTGGGCATCCAGGCGCCGCTGGATCCTCGTGGCTTCCACGTCAAGGGCCTGCTCTCGATACAGTTGCAACGACTGCTCCCAGGTCGATGAGGCCTTCTTGTGCTCACCCACGGCGGCATGCGCCTCGGCCAATCTGTCCAGGACGTTGGCAACGGCATAGACGTCACCAATCACGCGGAACGTGTTGATGGAGTGCTGATAGAGTTCGATCGCCTCCTCAAAACGTTCCGTACGAAATGCCAGGTTCCCCTGCGCGTCCAGCACGGCGGCCTCGCCAGCGGGCACATTGTGGCGGCGGAACAGCTTCAACGCACCAGGCAGTGCCCCCTGCGCCTGGTTGTACCTGCCCAGATTGGCCGCGCACCAGCCGATGACGTTGAGCGCCTCTGCCGTTCTACGCTCGTCATCGAGGGATTCGTACATCTGTAGGGCATGCATCGCATTGTCGAGTGCGTGCTCTTCTTCACCCCGGATCCCCCAGGACCACGAAAGTGCCATATGGATGTGCGCTTGATCGGCAATGCAGTCGCGCGCTATCGCGAGAGTCATCGCGCTTCGGAGATGTACGAGCCCCTCCTCGTGGCGGCCAGTCTGCACAAGGGCACGACCAAGATGCAGATGAGTACGCGTTCTTGGTTCCACGTCATCCAAGGCATTGGCGGCTGCCAGTGCCACCTCGCAGACTGTGACTTGCTCGTTCCGTCGGGATCGCCGCCAGTGGTAGGTCGTCATCGCCCAGGCGAGCAGCCATACAGCCGGATAGAGCTTGTGTTCGAGCGCGGCTTGCTGGACGGCAAGCAGGTTCACCTGCTCCAGGTCGAACCATGACAGCGCGTCTTCGACGTTTTCCAAAGGCAACGGTTGGGTGCCGCCCATGGGCGGAGATAGTGGGATTGGTGACGCGAAGAGCAGCACCTCTCCACGATGCGCCGTATGCAGATAGAAGTCCACTACCCGTCGCATTGCTGCCTCTCGGCCCGTTGTCGCTAGTTCGTCGCGGGCATGCAGGCGGACGAGGTCGTGCATACGGTATCGGCCGGGGGCGTGCTGCGTTACCAGAGAGGCGTTTTCGAGACTTTGAAGGAGCTTCTTCGCAGTAATGCTGGAAAGGTTTGCGAGACTAGCGACGGCAGAGACGCTGATGTCTGGTCCCGGTGCGATGGCAAGTAGCGCGAAGAGCTGCGCTTGGTCATGCGGAAGCTTGCTGTAGGACCACGACAGGATATTTTTTATGCTTGCTTCTCGGTCATCGGTTTCGAGTGCGTCAGCTCCGAGTTCCCGGACGTCCGCGGCGATGTCAGCCAACGTGATGGCTGGCTTTGTGTTGGCGAGACTGGCGACAATGGCTATGGCCAACGGCAGGCCTGCGCAGAAGTGCAGGATGTCGGCGACAGCCGTGCCTTCTTTGTCGACGATCCGGTGTTCGAGGCGGCTGGTGAGCAGTTCCCGTGCTTCGTTCCGTGACAGGACGTCGAGGGTGACATGGTGAGCGGCATGCTTCGCCACGAGCCCGTCGAGCGTACTGCGGCTTGTAATGACGACGAAGCAATGTGAGTTCCCAGGCGGGAGCAGTGGGGTGACCTGTTCGGACGAGAACGTGTTGTCGAGTAGGATCAACATGCGTTTGCTGGTGAGCAGTTGCTGGTAGCGCACGGCGCGTTCATCCGGCTCGACAGGAATGCTGGATCCCGGGACGCCAAGCCGGCGTAGAAGCGCGGCGAGCGCCTCGTCGGGCGACAGCGGATCGTCAGGGCGGAAGCCGCGTAGGTCGAGGTAGAGACAGCCGTCCGTGAATCGGTTCCTGCGTTGATGCGCCCAATGCACGGCCAGGGTTGTCTTGCCGATCCCGCCGACGCCGGAGATTGTCACGACAGTGACCGTCGCGGTCGTGCGGCTCTTGCGTCGGAGCTGGTCAAGCGTGGTGAGTTGCGTGGCGCGGCCGGTGAACGACTCAATGTCGAGCGGCAGCGTCGAGGGCGTGGACACGGGCGGTGGCCTGTCGAGCCGATTCCAGGTGGCCAGCAGCTGTTTCGCGTACTGCCCGCGGTAGTCGATCGCCAGCTCACGCAACATGGAAAGCAGTGTGTCGTGAGGGATGAGCCTGTCACCCCGGAGGTACCCGTACAGGCTGCTCTTGCTGGTACCAATACGTTTGGCCAGCCCTTGCGTCGAGACAGCCCGCCCGGTGCGGCGGGCGAATGCTTTTTGTAGGCGGCCCAACTCCGCGCCGAAGCCGGCGACTGAACTGATCTTGTCCAACTCGTCAGGCGCTGACGATCCCGCCCCTACGTCGCCCACTAGCCCTCCTCCGGTCGCGGTGTCGCCGTTCCAACCGTTTCCAACACATTCCAGGAGCGCTGGTGCCGGGCCAAGGTCGCCGTGCACGCTGAGCTGCGTGAACCGAAACCCTGGTATCCCGGCCTGGACGGCCATCGTAGCTGACCACGGCCGACGGTTTGCCGGCTGCCGTGTCCACCACGGAATGATTGGAGATGAACCGCATGCGTATTCAACTGACCGCGAAGACATTTTTCCGCTTGTGCTTCTATTGCGCAGTGGTCGGATTTCTCATCGCCTTTGAAGTGGCTACTTGATATCTGGAGGATGTTTGCGATGCGGACGATACCGTTCATCGACCTGACCGCTGTGAATTCCCCGTACCTGTCCATGTTCCGAGAGGGATTCGACAGGGTCGTGAACCGCGCCGACTTCGGTTCCGGCGCTGAGGTCGAGGCGTTCGAGGCCAGGCTCGCCGCGGCGGTCGATGTGGCGCACGTGGTGGGAGTTGGCTCCGGCACCGCGGCGCTGCACCTCACATTGGCCGCCGCCGGAGTGCGGGCCGGCGACGAGGTGATCCTGCCGGCGAACACGTTCTTCGCCACCGCGGAGGCGGTCGTCGCCACGGGTGCCCGACCCGTTCTGGTGGACATCGATCCGGAAACGGGAAACATCGATCCGGACGCGGTCGACGCGGCGGTCACGCAACACACGTCCGCGGTGATCGCAGTACATCTCTACGGCCACCCCGCGGACGTCACGAGCCTACGCCGCATCACCGACCGGCACGGGCTGTTCCTGCTCGAGGACGCCTCCCAGGCGTTGGCGGGCCGGTGGTCGGGGAAACCGGTCGGCTCCCTCGGCGACGCCGGGGCGTTCAGCTTCTACCCGACGAAGAACCTGGGGGCACTCGGGCAAGCCGGCGCGGTGAGTACGTCCGACCACGACCTCGCCAGGCGGGTCGTCGCGCTCCGTCAGCATGGCATGACCGCCCACAACGTCCACGACGAGTGGGGCGTCAACGAACGGCTCGATGGACTGCAGGCCGTGTTCCTCAACGCCAAGCTTGGCCACCTCGAGATCGCCCAGCGGCAGCGGGAGACCACGGCGCGACATTACCGGCGGCTGCTTGCCGAACTGCCTGACGTACGCCTCTTCACCATCGACCCGCATGCGCGGCACGCGCACCACTTGTTCGTCGTGCGGGTTCCCGATCGCGACCACGTGCGCGCAGCTCTCGACGACCACGGTATCGAGACGGGTGTTCACTATCCCACGCCCATCCACGGTCAGCCCGCGGCGGACCTGGTGCCGGGTCAGGGGCTCCCACCCCTGGGAGCGCTCCCCAACGCCGAGACGCATGCGGCGTGTGTGCTGTCCCTCCCGCTCTATCCCGGTATTCCGCCCGACCACGTGGACCGCTGCGTGGACGTGCTGGGCAGTGTGCTGTCCGCAGGCGTGGAACGATCCCGATGATCGCGCTGGTCGGCCTTGGCTACTGGGGCGAGAAACTGCTCCGCGGTCTCGTGTCGCTTGTCGGACCGAGCAGGGTGATGGCGGTCGACCAGGACCCGGCGCGGCTGGTGTGGGCGTCCCGGCACCATCCGTCCGTCTCGTGCCGCTCCGGGCTGGACAACGCGCTCGCCGACCCGGCGGTCGAGGCGGTCATCCTCGCCACACCGATCACCTGCCACGCCGAGCAGGCAGCCGCCGCCCTGGCGGCGAACCGACACGTCCTCGTCGAGAAGCCGCTCACCACCGACACGGGACACGCGGTGGCGCTCGCCGAACTGGCTGAGCGAGTCGGACGAGTCCTGATGGTCGGGCACACGTTCCTATTCAGCCCACGGGTCCGATGGCTGCACCAACGACTGACCACGACCGGCATCGGCGACGTGCGCTACGTGATGTCGTCCCGACTCAACCTGGGGCGCCACCAGCCCGCCACGAACGTCATCTGGGATTTGGCACCGCACGACTTCTCGATAGTCCTGCACCTGCTCAAGGAACACCCGCTGACGGCGAGCACGAGCGCCCGCGGCATCCTGCACCAGGAACGGCCGGATGTGGCGTTCATCGACCTGACTTTCCCGTCGGGAATCATCGCCTCGGTGACAGTCTCCTGGCTCGCACCGAGGAAGGTGCGCAGCATGGTCGTAGTCGGCGACGAGAGCATGATCGTCTACGACGACCTGGAGCCGGACGAGCCGGTGAAGGTGCACGACAAGGGCGTCATACTCGACATGTCGACGGGCACCGGCACGCACCAACAGGCTTATCGTTACGGCGACACGGTCGCGCCGCATATCGCCGCGCGGGAACCCATTGTGGACCAACTCGCGCATTTCCTGGCGTGCGTGGGATCGGGCAAACGTCCGCTGTCGGACGGGTGGTTCGGCGCACGAGTGGTGGCGGCGTTGGCGGCGGCCGAGGAGTCCTGGCGGGCCGACGGGATTCCGGTTCCCGTACGCGACGTGCCGTGAGCCGGTGCGCATCGGCGCCTCCGGCTGTCTCGCCGGCGACGGCTACAACCGGCTGATCGCCTGCCACTCCGGCAAGATCGTCGCGGTCGAGGGTACCGGCATCGACCCCTGACTGGCGACGGCACAGCCGACGCGGACAACGTGCCGAACAACCAGCCCGGCCGGATGGACTACAGCTGGCTCGGACAACACCAACGGCCCTATGAACAGGTGGACGTGGAACAGCGACGTCTGGGGCGGACTCGGGACCACGCGGGCCACACCGTCCGCGTTGATGGCCGAGGCGGTCGCGATCGCGTGGTCGTGGTATGCACGTGGCCGGGGCAGAACGTGGTCCAGGCCGTGAAGTGCCGCGAGTGAGATCGGCCAGGCGTCGTAGAGGTCTCCGCCGAGCCTGTTCCGTCAGACCCGCGCCTCGTCGGCGAAGGCGGTGTCCTCGGCGAGGCCCGCGCAGTCGGTGCCCTGCAGCCATAACGGGCGGCAGGTCGAGGACTTTAAGGCACGGCTTCGTTACGGCGGGTGTACAGCTACGCCAGCTCGCTTCGTGGCTGCGGGGTGCTGTTGTCGGCTGCGGTGAGCCGTTTCAGGTACAGCGTGATGTCCTGCGGCGGGACCATGTCGCCTGGCGGGCGGGCGTCTCGACGGACCTTTCGGCTTAGGTTCGACGGCTTGGCGATCCACGTCGAGTTGAAGTGCGTGAGTGATTGAGCAGGATGTCGATCGCGTCGATGACGGTGTCCACGGTGTGGTTGGGGGCGGGAGGGGCATGCCAGGTGCGGCTGTGGCGGATCCAGATGGTGCGCATGCCGGCGGCGTGACCACCTTCGATGTCGGCGGTGGGGCTGTCGCCGATCATCCAGGCGTCGATGAGATCTTCACTCGCGCCGCAGCGGCGTGCGGTGCGAGTGAAGATCTCGGGGTCGGGTTTGCGCACCCCTTCGGCTTCGGAGATGCACCAGCCATCGAGATGGTTAGCGAGGCCGGTGCACTGGAGGACTGCGTCCTGGGTGGCTGTCAGACCGTTGGTGGTGACGCCGACGCGCCATCCGTCCACGCGGAGCCGGGTGAGTCCGTCGAGGACCGCGGGTTCACAACGCATGTGTTGCGGGTAGCGGCGCTCGTAGTCCCGTTGCAGCGTCTGCACAGTGTCGGGAAGCTGGAAGTGCTGTTTGATCTTGTCGGCGAATGTCCCGCGCGGGAGCATCCCGTTGTCGTCGGTTTTGAGGATCCAGTCAACGGCGTCGGGCCCCAAGCTTCGGTTTTCGCTGAGTTCGTGGGCCCACGCAGCGATCGCGGCCGTGCGATCGACGAGGGTGTTGTCGAGATCGAAGACAGCCAGCACCGGGGTAACCGTACCGGCGGAGCGCCGGTCATGCTGTTGGGAGGGCCAGGTCACAGCATGATGATCTGAGTCCATCGGTGGGTGCGGGCGAGAGCGTTCTGCCAGCATGCGGCGTCTGGTGGCGGTGGGTGTTGCGCCAGGCGGCGATGAGCACGCCGGCCAGGTGGGTCCGGGATACCAAGTGCCGACAGAGCATCCACGGGTGCCAGTGCTACGCCCTGGTCGACGGTTGCGGCCGGCGCGGAGAGCCGAGTTCGATGTGAGCGTTGCCTTCGACGAAGCCACGCCTGCTGCGTAGGACCGCCCCGGGAGCGGGACTCGTAGGCATAGCGCGCGGTCTCGACGCGTCGTTCGGTCTCAATCGGCCAGCGCACTCGGTGTCTGTCCCGCTACGTCCACTGGCGGCGGCACTCGGTGATGATCGACCGGGCTTGGTCGTTCTCAACCGCCACGGTCGTGGTGCGGGACACTGGCCCGGTCGAGCAGGCCGGCGTCACCGTACTTGTCGTGACGGCTGACCCACTTGGACGCGCACTGCCGCGAGATCCCCATCTCAGCGGCAACATGCGCGATCGGACGCGTCCGGCACCACTCGATCAGACGGCGGCGGCCTTCACGGACAACGGGGCATTACGGTGGAGCATCGGACGGTCTTTCTACTCGGCGAATGAGTTGGTGGTACTTCTCATCCTGCCGCCGAAAGACCCGTCCCCTCGTCACAGCCCTGCCTCCTGGTCTTTGAACGCGGGAGCGATGTCGTCTGGGGCGAACCGGCTCGGCAGGGCCTTGGTGACGATGGAGACAGCGAGCCCGCCGTAGCGCTGGACCTGGTCCAGTACGTGCTGCGGCGCGTTGATTGACCACTCGCAGTCCGAGGTGTCGGGTATAAGATGCCCATGCAGGTGATCAGCAGGGTTTCGACGGTGATCACTTCCACGGTCGCATTCCGCCAGCCTCCTGAGCCGTCCGGAACCAGCCGGAGTTGTTGGCGAAGAGGCTCACATCCGGTCTGCTCGTCCTGGAGGGCCGCACCCCATTCACTCCTATCCAAAGGATAAGCTCGATAGCTACGAATATTTGACCCTGCCCTGCCCCACACATCAGGCGCTGATCGATGCGAATAACGGCGAAGGACATGATGTAGACGCCCTCGTCAATATGCGCCAAAATCATGAGGAGCAGCAGGAGCGAAAAACGCAAATCGAGCAGACTGTTCGCGCCTACGTTGCTGAACAATACATGTTCGATGACGAGATATTGTTCGATCAGGTGGACCTCCGTGGTCCCAGCGTCGACGCCATGTTCATTGACGTTCCGTTCGGGTGTCGACCGGTTGAGACTGCCTGCCCCCACAGCCATCGCAACGATCTCCGGATATGCATTCGTCGCGCGAGATCTCGATATTTCGCCGCAATGGTGACAAGGGCCGGCAATTTTTGGGACAGTATTGATGTTAAATCTGACCCTGAGCCCGCCCACGATCCATCTGCATATCGCATCCCTGGGGAGAGCTCACGGTTATTTCAGGGCCTGACTCTGTTGAACTGCGCGACACAGACGGTAATCCAATATTGACCTTTAATGACCCTGAGCCCCATATCTTCGTGAGTATTGCAAAGAGCAGCCGCCGCGCCCACGGTCGCCGCACAAGCCCATAGTGAGATGTAAAATCTCGGCGATGGGGGGCTTGGTCGTCATCGACCTGGCCACCGCCGCCGCTGACGACCCGCGCGCCGAACTCCGCGCCGCCTTGGAACATGAGGGCCTGCCGCCGGACACATCGACAGCGTGCGAGCGGCCGACGGTCCGTTCCGCAACGCAACTCCCGGCGCATCGCCGGCTGGCGCTGTGTGATTCTGGCCCGCAACGCGACCAAAACCAGCCTTGTCCTCCGCGAGGACGCCACCCCTGGTCGTCGCCAAGTCCAGAGTGGCTGCCACTCCTGTCACCTGGCGGCCAGCAACCACGCAGTCCGATGCTCCCGCCGACCACTATCGACGAGGGTAGCTGGATCGCGTCGTTCCGGCTTCGACAGCCCCTGCCGGCTCGGAAGAACGCTTAACTTAGTGGCATTGCGTCACGACCTCTCCTTGGGAATCATCAAGTACGCTGGCGCCTGGTAGTTTTTCACCACCACATCGACCTTCTCGAAGTTGGTCGCGGCGAACTTGTCGAACCGAGTGATGAGCAAGTTGTAGACAATCTCGGAGACAAGCACCACGACCGAGGCGTCCGGGTGGATCGTGACGGCGTCACGAATCGGCGCGCTGTCCACCAGCCGACAGAAATTGATGACGGCGTCAGCGGTAAAGCCCAGCGGGCCCAGCCCCACTGTGCCGTGGTCAATCGCCATGCGCAGCTGCATCTCATCACCGTCACGAGCCCGGTTGTCAATCGACAGCGCTTGCGGCAGAGCCGTCAGCAACGCATTCAGCGCCCTCGTCGGATCGGTATCCGGCGGGAAGAACCCGTGCAACCCGTCCCCGGTACCCTGAATATCTCTCTCACCCAGGGGCACACCTGCATCCGCCATCACCTTGTGGACGAGCCTCAGAAGGCGTGTCTGGAGTTGCTCGGCCTTACGTATCGTCCGCGTGGTGTAACTGACAATATCGACCGTGAAGCCCAGGCGCATGCTGATCCCAGCGCCGACAGCACTGCTTGGAAGTCGAAGAGTGAACCCGTCATTCTGTCCTTTCCGAGGCGCGACACCTAAGCTATCGGAAGATTGCAGCGCGTAATCTGCGACCACCTTTCCGGCCAACTCCTGACATCCGGCAGGCGTGACAACCGTCAGCCATCCGACATGCGAACCCGCACCCACATCGCCCCTGCGCCTCCAGCGCACACCCGGACTACCGATCTCCAAGCATTCGACGATGGGGGTTATCGCCGGCAGGGGCACGTGATCGTGCAGCACCCGCCCCGACATATCCGGCTCGAAGGGAATAAAACTCAATTGTGTTGTCACAGCGTACCGAGTCGGCGGGATTGGTTCGGACACCGATCTCGGCAGCGCGTCATGGACTAGAATATCGCGAGAGGTGAAGCGGATGCCGATCTCTGCCCACATTGGTGGCGGCGCTTCGGGTTCGAACTCGATATCGTAGTTCACCTTTATCAGATATGCATCTTGTTCGGCGGATGCGTCAGTCAGGGCGTCGATGCGCATGCCGTGGAACGTGACGCTTCCAAAGGGGATGTCACTGGCGTGGTAGGAACGCACTCCGTTGCCGAGGAGAAGATCAACTTTCGTCAGCGGTTTCATTTGCGCTCCAGGGAGTTGACGACATGCACGTAGCTACTAAGGGCTATATGATCGACTGTTCGGATCCTGACAAATACAGCAATGTCGAGTCGCCTCCACAAGCCCCGTCAACTCGGCATTGCGATCGCCAGCGTGGGTCCACGCGTGCTCGAGGGTACTCGTGTTGCCAGAGGCCACCCACGAGGACAACACCACCCCATGTCGCCACCTCGTGATGCTCCCATGCCAAGCCCACCGCCCCCATCCAGGTGATACCCGGAACGTCCGCTCGCCGAGCCTCAGGGTCGAACTCAGGGCGATCCCCGATGTGTCGAACTCAGGGCGACCCCCGATGCGCCGCCCGCGGACGGCGAGGATGCTTGTCACTGTGAGTACGATGACGGGCTCGAGACGAAAGATCGCCAGGATGGACGCCGGGATCGTCAACTGCTGCCACGGCAACTCAATGTAAATCTTATCTGTGAACACATACGTGGGATCTTCAGCCGGATGGTCAGATCAGGGAGTTCAGAGCGTGTTGTTCAACCAGTTGCTGCGACGAGTCCGCCAGCGCACCGACGAATACCTGCGCTCTCGGCGCGCCGAGACCGTGCTATGCGACGACGCGTTGGCCGAGGCAGAAGAGTTGCGGCAAGCCGCGCAGCCAGACAACTCCAAGCACCCCACGCCAGAAGACAATCAACGCCTGGAAGACGCAGACCACGCCCTGGGGTGGTTGCACTCACTGCGCTTTACTGCGCAGCTGCCTGACAGCCCTCTGCCCGATCACCTCATGCTCAATTCGACGGTCCCCCGAGCTGTCGCTCTCGTCGAACCGTGTGGCTGGGAGTTGGCCCGAGCCATCGCCTATCTCGCACCACATGCGCACTCCGCCACGATCCCGCAACCTCTCCAGGACGTACTGGGCGCTTCTGCCAATGCCTCTCGCCAAGCCGAGCTGTTCTTCGCGCTGATGGAGTACGCCGGGGTGAAGTTCGGGCCGCCGGTCGAGCTCCGAGCCGAGCGCCGGGGAGATGACCACAAACCTGCCACCGAAGATGAGGACAGTGACGCGGAAACCACTGACGACCTGGTTGCCATCGACTCCGGCATCTGGTTGCTTGCCGCATCGGTGGCGGCTACGCCGGAGGGCCATCACCACCGTCCTGCGCGTTTGTCCATGCTCGGCGCCGCGTACATGGAGCGTTTTTGGCGCCAAGGAGACATGCACGACCTCGTCGATGCGGTGAGTCGCTCCCGACAGGCAGTGGCAGCAACGCATCCTGATCACCTTCATCAGGGGGCAGTTCTCTCCAACTTCAATCTGGTTGTGGAGAGCTTCCAGCGGGTGCTGGCGGTCGCACCCGAGGATAACCCTTGCCGGGCTGAATTCCTCAGCAGCCTCGCCATCGCCTACTGGGAACGGTTTGAGCGCGGCGGGGTGGTGGCCGACCTTGACCACGGCATCAAGCTGGGGAATCAAGCCTTGGATGCCACGCCCAACAACGACCCCGAACGGGCCGTGCAAATGTCCAACCTCTGCAGCGCCTATCAAGTACGGTTTGAACGAGGCGGGGATATTACCGACCTCGAAAAGTCAACTGAACTGGGCACGCGAGCTGTGGCAGCCACACCCCTGGACCATCCCGACCGGCGAATGCGGTTGTCCAATCTCGGCGGAGCTCATCTTCTCCGGTATAGGAGTCATGGGGAGTGGACATACCTCCAGGACGCCATGGATGTTCTCCAGGAGGCGGCGGAATCCATACCCGAGGACCACCCTCAGCGGGCCTCGATTCTGTCTAACCTCGGCGACACATACCGCGAGCGATACCAGCGAAGGCGCATGCCAGCCGACATCCAGCAGTCCATCGAACTCAGCAGGCATGCACTGGGTGCCGCACCTGACCACCACCACCGAGCCGCGCAGCTGAACAACCTGATCATCTCCTATCATCTGCGGTGGACTGTGGGTGGGCAGGGCGTCGACTCCGAGACGCTACGCGCGTTGGCCGATCAGGTTACTGTGGCCACAGGGCCGCCGCCTGACTGTGCCCATGCGTTGCGCGTGCTGGGATTCCTGGCGCATGCGGTGGGCGAGCACGGTATCGCTGTGAAGGTGTTGGATGCTGCGGTGAGGCTGTGGCCGTTGGTCACACCGCGGGAATCTGGGTGGAACGACCAAGAGTACCACCTCGGTCGGCAGCGGGGTCTGGTCGGGGAGACCGTGGCGGCACATTGTGCGATCGGTGACCCTGTCGGGGCGGTGGAGGCGGCGGAGCTGGGCCGGGGGATCCTGTTGGCCGCGCAACTTGACTCCCGATCCGATCTCACCGACCTCAACCACGCCCACCCCGACTTGGCCGCTGAGTTTCGGCGGGTGCGGGACCGACTCAACTCCGTTGATTCGATCGAGCGCCGCAGAAGCCTGTTGACCGAGCATGATGAGTTGCTGGACTGGATCCGACAGCAGCCCGGCTTTACCCAGTTCCTTCTTCCACCCCGGTTGCCCGACCTGCAACCCGCTGCCGCCGGGGGCGCGGTGATCCTGGTCAACACCGGAGAGCAGCGCAGCGACGCGATCATCATCACCGCCGGGACCGACCCGGTGCACGTCCCCCTACACGGCCTCACAACCGGCGACGTCACCTCCAGCGCCCGGGCATTTCTCGAGGCCATCCACGGCAACACCATCGCCGCGATCCGGCGGCGACAGCAGGTGCTCCCCGAGATTCTCGGTTGGCTGTGGGACAAAATCGTGGAACCCGTCCTGTCCGCGTTGCCTCCCGCACCCGACGAAACCTCCACTCTACGACGGGTGTGGTGGCTTCCCACCGGGTTACTTGGCCTGTTCCCCCTCCACGCCGCCGGCCACCCAGGACAACCCGGCGCCCTCGACACCGTCGTCTCCTCCTACACCTCCACCCTGCGCACCCTCGCGCACGCCCGCACCCGTCCACCAGCGACTGGTCGCCGGCAACTCACCGTCGCCCTGCACCACACACCTGGTTGGCCTGATCTGCCCGGCAGCACCATCGAAGCCACAACCGTGCACACCCACCAGCCCGGCAGCCACCTGTTCCTGGACGAGCAAGCCACCACCAGCCAGGTTCTGGCCGCTCTCCCGGAGACCACCTGGGCACACTTCGCCTGCCACGCGAAGGCCAGCTCCGTCACTCCTTCCCACAGCGCGCTCCTCCTGTATGACGCCGAACTGGCCCTCCCGCAGATCAGCCAACTGGAACTCGACTACGCCGAACTGGCCTACCTGTCGGCCTGCTCCACTGCAGACCGAGGACTGCAGCTCGCGGACGAGTCCCTGCACCTGGCATCTGCCTTCCAACTGGCCGGGTTTCGACACGTCATCGCCAGCCTATGGCCGCTCAACGACCGCATCGCCGCCACTGCCGCGACCAACTTCTACAAGCAGCTGCCCGCCACACCCACCGCCGACCACGCCGCCACCGCACTTCACCATGTCACACACCAACTCCGCACCGCATATCCGGATCGACCCGACTGGTGGGCAGCACTCATCCACAATGGTCCATGACCGAGCCGTTCGGGTTCGGATCAAGGGCCCGTGTGGACATCTGGGTTGGTGATCGGGGCTGGAGCCGGAAGTTATCAATGGAACGAGCAAGACACCGTGGCACAGCGAGTGCTGGTCCAGTTCGTCGATGACCTGGACGGCAGCCAGTCCGACAACATCACACCGCCAGCTTCGGGCTCGACGGCGCCAGCTACGAGATCAACCTCACCGAGGGCAACGCCAAGCAGCTGCGCAAGGCCTTGAACGAGTTCGTCGGCCACCCCCGTCGCACCGGTGGACGAATCAAGCGTGGCACCAGGTCCGACACCAGTGGCTCACCCGCCACCGTTGGTCACGAGCAGGCACAGGCCATCCGCGAATGGGCCCGCCGCAACAACTTCGACGTATCGGACCGCGGTCGCATTCCCACCCACATCACCCAGGCGTTCGAAGCCGCACAGACCGAGTCGACGACCAAGACCCGGAAACGTAAGACCAGGGCTACCGCCAACGATTGATACGCCTCGGCACCGCCTTCGGGGCGGTGTCACCGGCGTCGTCGCACCCAGCCGGGGTCGGCCAAGCGCGTCAGGGCCAGGTAATGACGACTCGGGTGTGTTTCTTGTCCACGAGCCGTCCGTGCGGCAGGTCGTCGTCCGGGGTCCCGGCGGGGAACACCTCGATCCGCGCGCCCGAACCGTCGCGGTGCTCACGGTCCCAAGTGCGGATCAGCTCGACGTACTCCTCGGCGAGGGTCTCGGCGTCCGGGCCGTGGGCGTAC
>NZ_BAAGXS010000052.1:0-23210 GCF_054779715.1 Actinophytocola sediminis
CCGGCCGAGAAGCGCCCTCGGACGGGCGACTCCCCGCGCCGGAGGCGGGGCGCTGCGGGCGGGTCGTGGCCTGCTCACCGGCCTCGAGCTGGCACTGCGGGGTCGAGGTGTGGTCGCAGTCGACCGAGCCCCACCCATCAGCCCCGGCCAACGGGCTGGTCGCCACCAGAACGATGACCGCGACACCCAGAACCGTGGACGGTCTCAGCATGAGCCCACCCCCTCGATGACGAACCCCGACACCCGCCAAGCGCCATCGGCCTGCCGATCCACCGTCGCGGTGATCGCANCTGGGTCGAGTCACCACAGTCGCTGATCCTGACCGTGGTGGGACTGCCCCAGGGCTCGACCAGGGACACCGTCGGATGATTCTTCGGCTCTCCCCTGGTCACCAACCCGTTCTGGTGATCGGCGTAAAGACCACGCGAGATCGTGAGCAACGCCTCACCAGTCGCGTAGACACTCAACAATGGGGAACGCGAGTCCGAGGTGCGGGCCGCGGTGGCCATGTTCCGCCACATCCCCAGATAAGCCTCCACCGCCCGCCGGCCCGCCACCTCCGCCGCAGACCCAGCCGTCTCCACCGCGCTCGACGACGACGGCTTCGGCGTCGACGCGAGTGTGGACGAACGAGACGACGGGTCCGGCGTGGGAGTGCACGCGATCGCCGTGCACGCGATCAACGCGAACAACCGCCACAGCGATAGTCGAGTTCTCACGATGATGCCGACCTCCTCATGATCGGGATCGCGTGGCGGCCGGACACCCTCCGGCGAGTCGGGTGAGTCGAGAGATCCGGCCACCTCGCGATCCCCTCGTGCGTCTCCAGGCAGTCCAACCGTCGCGGTCGCCCTGGGCGAGCTCGATGAGCTGTTTGGTCTCGCGAACACGTGGCGCCTCCAGGTCTTGACTTGCGTATCGGATCGTTTCCAGTCCGAGGTCTACACGGCACGCCGTGACTAACCGCAACGTTCCCGATACCACCTACCCCACGGTTTGCGCGGGCTGTCCTGGGGATTCTTCAAAAAATCTCTTGGAGACGTCCAGCGCTCGACCCCCGACCAGAGAGTCGGTCGACAGGCGCCGAACCGTCCCGTTGGAATTCACGCAGCAACGTCGGCGATTGCCGTTGGCCACACCATGTGACAACTACCGCCCGATCGAGTTCATCCGAACAGGTGTATTGACAACCCACGGACCACTTCTAGTATTTGTCTTCCCGTCAGGACACAACAACCAAGCAATGGCATTAGTATGTGAACCCACAGGGGCGTCAGCGTCACAGCGTTCGGACACTGACGAGGGGATGTTCGGGGGGACGCCAGTGACACAGAAAGCGGGTTTTCGAGAGGTCCTCGCGGTAGCGGAGTTCCGTGCTCTGTGGTCCGCCGAGGTCATCTCGGTATGCGGGGA
This sequence comes from Actinophytocola sediminis, assembly GCF_054779715.1. Lineage (NCBI taxonomy): Bacteria > Bacillati > Actinomycetota > Actinomycetes > Pseudonocardiales > Pseudonocardiaceae > Actinophytocola > Actinophytocola sediminis. Next base: position 1,414 of record NZ_BAAGXS010000052.1, read on the forward strand.
CCAACTGGCACGGGTCGCCCTGTCGATCTTGGTGTATCAGCAGACATCCTCGGCAGCGTTGACCGCACTGACCTACGCACTGACGTTCATGCCGGCCCTGCTCGGCGCCGCTGTGCTCGCCGGGCTCGCCGATCGGTTCCCGCGCCGAACCGTGCTGGTCTCCTCTGACCTGGTCCGCGCGGCGTTGGCCGGCGCGATGGCTCTGCCAGGGCTCCCGTTGGCCGTGCTGTGGACGCTGGTGTTCGGCCTCGCTCTCGTCGGTGCACCGTTCAAGGCCGCCCAACTCGCCCTGCTCCCCGACGTGTTGAAGGGTGAGGCGTACCCGGTCGGCCTGGCGCTGCGCACGGTGTCCACGCAAATGGCACAACTGGCCGGCTTCGCGGTCGGTGGATCCGTCCTTCTCCTGATCTCGCCGACCACCGCGCTCGGCGTCAACGCCGCAACCTTCGTGATCTCGATCGTGATCATCATGCGCGGTGTCCAGCCACGACCCGCTTCCCGACCAGCCAAAACCGAACCCGGACCTCGACGAACTACGTCGGCCTTCCACCTGCTGTTCCGTAGTCGACGGCTACTCGTACTCGTCGGTCTCACCATGCTGGCCGGTTTGACCATCGCACCCGAGGGCGTCGCAGCGCCCTACGCAGCGGGGTTGGGCGGTTCGGCCATCGCCGTCGGAGTCCTGCTCGCGGCAGACCCGCTTGGCAGCGCGCTCGGCGCGTGGGCGTTCAGCCGCCGGCAGCGATCCGCTTCGAACATTCGGACAGACACGATCACACCCTTGGCGATCGGATCCGGGGCAGCGCTCATTCCGTGCTTTCTCACCCCAGGACTGGCGGTATCCGCGCTGTTGTGGGCCCTGTCCGGAGCGTTGACGACGATGTTTCTGATACAGGCGCAGGCCGAACTCACGCAGACCGTTCCAGATTCTCGGCGAGGCGCAGTGATCGGCATAGCCAGCGCGGGCCTCCAGGCATCCCAGGGCCTGGTAATCCTCGCCACCGGCCTGGTCGCTCAGCAGTGGGGCGTCTACCGCGCCGTGGGGATCATCGGACTGGTCACCGCCACGTTGGCGGCACTGCTGGGCCTTTCACGGCGTCGTGCCCGCCTCCGAAGCCACGAAGACCTCGAGAACGAGCACGGCGCACGTCACGGCGACAAGAAAATCACAGGTCACGGTTCCGCATTCAAGGCACCTCCTTTCCCTGAACAAGCCGTGCCGAACGAGGTGAGATCACATGAGTAGTCGTTCGGCTCGGCAACGGCCTCACTCTTCCAGTATCGGACTCAGTCGCCTGGTCCGTCCCGGACGCTACATCCGACGCGGCCGAGACTGGGAACTGTGGACACTTCGACGTCCCGTTCTCGTATACGTGCTGACTGTGCAGCTCGTAGCCGTCGGCTCAACGGTGGCGTTGCTCAACGCCCAGCAGATCCGGCTGAGCGATCTCGCGATGCTGGCTGGCATCACCGCTCTGGGTGTGGTCAAGGAGGAGTTGACCAGACACATTGAGCAGATGCGACGCCGGTACTCCGACACTCCGCACCAGAACATGACCTCGGTCTGGACGCTCGCCGCGGCGCTCGTGCTCCCGGCCGGTCTCGCCGCTGTGGTCGTCGCCGCGCTGTACGCGCACCTGTGGTTCCGTACCTGGCAGCCGGTCCACAACGTACGGGTGTGGAAACTGGTCTTCAGTGCTTCCGCCGTGACGTTGTCCTGCCACACAGCGACCGGCATCCAGCAACTGATCGGACAACACGAACTCGCGGCGGCAACATCGTGGCGGACCATCGCCCTGCTCCTGGTCGCGGTCGTGCTCTATTCCGTGGTCAACCTCGGCGTAGTAGCCGGCGCCATCGCGCTGATGAGCACTGAACGCACCGCCCGACGGCTACTCGGCACCCTGAGCGACGTCCTGCTCGAGTACGCCACACTGGCGATGGGCGTTATTGCGGCCATCTTCCTGCTGCGATCCCCGATCATCGTGCTCTTCCTGTTCCCCGTGCTGCTCGTCCTGCACCGCAACGTACTCATCCGCCAACTCGAGGAAGCCGCCACGACAGACTCGAAGACCGGTCTGCTCAACGCGACCGCCTGGAGAACCCTCGCGACCACCGAGTTCGACCGCACGGTCCGCGACGGCACCAGCGCAGGCGTCCTCATGCTCGACCTCGACCTCTTCAAACGCATCAACGACACTCACGGCCACGCGGCCGGAGACCAAGTCCTGGCCGCCGTCGCGACCCAACTCGCCGGCGAGATGCGGGCCTACGACCTGCTCGGACGATTCGGCGGCGAAGAGTTCGTCGCCTTCTGTCCCGACGTGACCGCAGAAGATCTGATCAGCCTGGCCGAACGACTCCGCCAAGCCGTCGAGCAACTCGCGGTGCCGATCAACAACCCAGGCCACACCGCCACCGTGCACCCAACGATCTCGATCGGCGCCGCGCACTACCCCGAGTCAGGCGCTGACCTGGACGACGTTCTGCTCGCCGCCGACAACGCGTTGTTCGCCGCCAAAGACGGCGGACGCAACCGGGTCGAGGTGCTCCGACCCCAATAGCGCGACCTCAAGCATCCTCGCCGTAACGCCGGCGAGCCAGCTGGACAGCGGCTCGATTATCCTTCGCCCACTTCGCGAGCGGTCGCAGCGACCGCAGAAACGACCTCCCCAGCGGAGTGAGCTCATACCAGACCGGCGTGAACGTCGACCTGGCCCCAGACCCCGCGCTGCGCGTGATCAGACCATCCCGACGCATCCGCAACAGCGTCGCGCTCAGAACCTTCTGACTGACCGGATGAGCATGCGATGTCCAACCAGCCCGTTCCTCGGCCTCGTTGATCCCCTGCCGCAAATCGCCGTACTTCAACGGTCGCGTCGCCAACGACGCGAGCACCGCGACCACCCACTCACCGTGCAACAACGCCAATGCCTCGTAGACACCCTCCCTATAGGACAGACCCGGCCCCGCCTCCTGATCCGAAACCCCACGCTCCATCGCACACCCCCGAACGCGACGACCTAGTCCAAGATCGACAGTACCCTCTTTCTCCCGTCACGCAGCGCGAAGACGCCCTTGTCAACACGTCCAACCCTGGGGTTTGACACCGCACCAACCTTGCGGTTCGACAAGGACCACGCGGTACACCTGGACCACGGCGAAGAAAGTCACGCGACAAGGAGGTCACGGTAGCCACCGTGGAGGAACGACAACCTCACCGTTTCTCCACGGTGGCCCGGCCCCCGAGGATCGAGCACACCATGCCACCAGAACCACTGTGGACAGTCCTCGAATGGGCCTTCACCGGCGCCGCGCTGAGCCTCGCCATCCACACGTTCGGCACACACACCAACGAGCCCAGACTCCAGACCAACGCCAAAGAATCGATCATCACCTTCGTCCTGTTCGGACTCCTCGCCCAACGACGCGACAACGACCTTGACCTGGCCGCGTTCAGCTTCCTCGCCCTCATCGGCGTACGGCTGACCGTGATCGACCTCACCGAACACCAACTCCCCAGATCGCTGGTCATGCCCCTGTACCCCACCCTGTGGGGCCTGCTGGGACTCGCCACCGCAATCGAGGAACACCACCACGCCGACCTCCTCCGAGCCACGATCGGCATGATCGCGCTACCGACCGCCTACCTCACCCTCGCGATCATCACCAGAAACGGCCTCGGAAGCGGCGACATCCGCCTCGCCGGACCAATCGGCCTCAGCCTCGCCTGGCACAGCTGGAACGCGGTCCTGACCGGCACACTCCTAACTCTGATCTACGCCAGCCTCACCGCCACGATCATGCTCACCACCAGAAACGCAACCAGACACACACCAATACCATTCGGGCCAGCCATGCTCGGCGGGACGTTCATCGCCATCCTGACCCATTAACACCATGCAGCCCGCAGCGAACATCGCGTCAGCCTGGCTGGGCGCTGCCACCTTTGGGGGTAAGCAACTTCATCCTTATCTTCAGGTTGCGATCCTCGCCCGGCCGGGAGGCTGGGCGCTGCTCCACCGCGCGGGGCCGGCGTCCCCTCCGAGTGTTGCGATCCTCGCCCGGCCGGCGGGCTGGGCGCTGCCTGGCCGCCTCGAGATGGAGGAACGGCGCACGCTCCTTGCGATCCTTGCAGCAGGTTTCGAAGTTTTCTCAACATCGGAATATGCAGGTTCTGACACTCGTCGGTCTACCTGGGCTCCCAACCTCGAACGCTCATGATAGTTCGATATGCTATTGCATGTGGCAGATCCGGAAGAGAAGACCAGGAACAAGATCAGATCCAACTCGCTGTCCGGCCCTGTGGTTCAGGGCCGTTACGTCGGCAATGTCAGGCAGTACAATTTGCCACTGCTCAGCGCAGTGGTCGGCGCAATCATCGTGTTGGTGACCGGGATCCTAGTGTCCATTGCGACATCTTCCGACAAGATGTCCGGAAACTCTGATTCGGCGACGAGCGGCGAGCCGGAGGTCACGGACGCGCCGATTCGCCTGTCCAGACAGCCAACGATCAGCAACATCGCTCACGACAAGGTCATCCCCGCTACAACGAAACTCGAGTACGCCGATGTTCTTAAGCACTTCAGCCAATACCGCGAAGAAACGGCCCTGACCCAATGGGAGTGGATACAGGCGCTTGGCGCGGTCGGCGTCGAAGAGAGCTACTGGGAGTTTGGCCTCGACGGCATGCGCGATCACACGGTTCAGATCGTCGACGTCCGCCCAGTCGAGATCGAATGTGGTCCCGCACTTGGAGGCACCCTGCTCTACGACCCACCCGCAGGCGACACGCCTATCTTTCTCGCAGTGGATCTAGACGATCCAAACCCAAAGTTCCAGATCGAGTATCCAAACCAACCACCGAAGAGTCTATTCGAACAGAAAATTGACCTGCCCAAAGGAGAGACTGTTCCTGTCGTCATTGTCGCAAGGGCAACAAAAGGGCATTGTCGTTTCAATCTTCAGATCGATTACACTTCCGACGGAATCCAAGACAACCTGGTCATCACCGCTGGAGATAGGCAGTTCGAGGTCACCGGCAGGCGGCCCGCCAATCAGTATAATTGGGTTTATCTTAGCGGGATCCACCAATGCAAATCATCCTATCGTCTCACCGGTGAGGATTTCGCGAACTTCAACGGGAAATGTTAGGTGATTCACTCGAACAGTGGACCACGTCTATGGGACTCTGCGACACATCGGATCTGACAAGTATGCACTGCTGCATGCTACATGCGCGCTTCCAGCAGCAGACCAGGCGACTACGTGTCCTGCGTGCCGGCCGTGCAAAGGACATTGCCCACGGCAACAATGCCACCATCATCGAACGTGCGCGCGCCCATCACCGTGACCACCGACAGGGAGGACACATGAATGTCGCCGCCCTGTACGGGCCCGACCGACCTGGCCACGGCCTGCGACCACGCAGCCATCACCGGAGCGACGGTGGCCACCGCGGAAGGCGCGACGGCCGGCGCGCTCGTCCGGCAGATGATCATTCGCACCCTGTCGGTCGCCCTGATCGCGGCGCGCGCCGCCGGCAGATACGGCTGGACCACACCGGTGGACCTCGACCAGTTGGTCACCGACACCGCCTGGGACCACCTCGACTCGCTCGAGGAACCCCCTCCCGATGCCACCCGACTCGCGGTCGCGACACCTCGACGGCACGATGCACCCAACAGACCCACCGACATCCACGCGACCCTGCCCAAGGAGCGGGCTTGATCGTCACCACGAACATCCCCGGCAAGCGCGGCAAGCCACCCCGTCGTCCCGCCGGATCGACGCTCTGGGCCTCGATCGATGTCGAGTGGACCAAGAACTACCGGATCAAGAACGGCAACCGCCCCTTCTGCTACTCCGTGGTCTATGCCGCGCTCCCCCACGCCGAGACCTCGGTGGACCTCGCCGACCTTCCCTTCACCTACACCAGCGTCTACCTCGAGGACCCCGACGAGACCACCGAACTACTCACCTCGGCCAACGCCGCGTTACGCACCGCGTTCGCCGCGGCCGACCACGTCACCGGCCACCAGTTCACCAGCGACCTCGGCGTCCTGGCCAACGCCAGCACCACACCGTTGCCCAACGTGGCCGCCGCCCGCAGCGCCTGGCTGGACCGTCGCGCCGGCGAACTCCCCGACCGCCGCGTCATCGACACCCGCTACGACACCGACCACATCCTGACCTGCCCATCCCGGCGCCTGGTCGACGTGTGCACCGAACTCGACCTCGACGTCACCCAACCCGAACTACGCGGCACCTCCATGACCGCGCTGCACCACACCTACCTGAACACCGGCTCAGTCGAAGCCCGCGAGCGGATCAGCGTGCTCAATCTGCGCCACAGCCTGTCCACCGCCCTGGTCGCCCAACGCGCCACCGGACAAGGGCACTGGACCCGCACCCTCAACGTCAACCAACTTCTGGCCACCGAACTCCTCAACACATTCGCCTGGCTCGACCACCCCACCTTCACCGACCTCCTGGCAGAAACCCCATGATTCGCGACTGCGAGATCACCGCCATCGACGGCACCCACGCCTCCGGCAAGACCACACTCATCCACGCACTCACCGCCCACTACAGACGCCTCGGCGTCAACGTGGTCGCGATGGGAGAACCAGCCCGCAGCAGCCCCTTCATGGAAGAGATCGTCATCCACGGCCGCGGCGCCTTCGACCTCGCCGCGGAAGTCGACGTGTTCGCCGCCCACCTACGACACCAACTCCGCGCCGCCCGCAACCACCAACTCCTCATCGCCGACAAGACCATCATCAACGTGCTCGCCTACGCCCGAATGCTGCTCCACACCGAACCCGACAGCATCGACACCGCAGTACTCGACGCGATGCACACCTTCTGCCGTGCGTGGGCACCGACCTACGACACCGTGTTCTTCACCCACGACCACTACAACCAACCCAACGACGCCTTCCGCGCCAAGGTCACCGGTCTCCAGGACACCGCAGCCACCACCCTGCGCGAGCTCTACAACGAACTCCACATCCCCGTGATCGACATCCCCCACGGACTCGAAACCGACCAACGCGTCGAATGGATCACCCACCACACCGCCATGACCAACCCCGCCATCGCCGGATAACCACGTCCAGCCACCTCCCGACCCACTCCCACACGTGCCCCCGACACCAGCCGCGGTTACCTGGGCAGAGGCGTCGTCCCCCGTGAATGACCGTTGCGTAGAGTTCCCAGTCCGGAGCCCGTCACACGCGGCGAGCAGCCACAACGAAAGACGACGCGAAAACGTGAAGAACCGGTACCACACCGTAGTAGACGTCTACGTACTGCTCCAACGCGCAGACGGCGCGGTACTGCTGATGGAACGCGCCAACACCGGCTACGCCGACGGCCAACTCTGCCCACCCAGCGGCCACCTCGAAGCAGACGAAAACGTACTCGACGGCGCGATCCGCGAAGCCAAAGAAGAAGTCGGCGTCAACATAGAACACACCGACCTACAATTCACCCACGTGATCCACTACCGAACACCAGAAAACCAAGCCCGCATCGGATTCTTCTTCACCACCACCCGATGGAACGGCGAACCGACCAACCAAGAACCCGACAAATGCGCCGGCCTGCTCTGGGCCCACCCGACCGACCTGCCAGCCAACACAGTTCCCTACACAGCGTTGGCACTCACCCACATCACCGAAGAAAAACCATTCTCCATCGGCGGCTGGTAGAACAAGGCGCTTCAGGCACCTGACGTCAATCGCGGTCACCTCCGTCGCCGTGATCCTCACCCAACCAACGAACTGGGTATACCGACGGAAGTTCCGGTAGCGGCGCACCTCGATTTGCAAACCTCGCCCAGCCGACAGGCCAGCGCTGCCTGGGTGCAGGACGATCCTGAATGCTCAGCACGCTGCACCGTCTCCCTCGCTGCACCGCACGCGCACCAGTGACCGGGCGCTGCCAGACTGGAGACGTGATGGCTCCACCTCTGCGCTTCGCCGCCCGCGTCATCGCCCTCGACCCAGCGGGCAGGGTGCTGCTGGTGCACTACGACGAGAACGGGGGATTCTGGGCCACGCCGGGCGGACGTGTCGAAGACGGCGAAGACCACCGCACCGGCCTCCGCCGCGAACTGGCCGAAGAACTCGGCATCGACAACGCCCACATCGACCTTCGCGACCAGGTGGCCGAACGCAGCCAGGAACACCAGGTCGGCGACCAGGTCGTCAGACAGGTCGAACGCTACTTCCTCGCCTACCTCGCTCCCGACGACATCAACCCCGCCCACGCCACCCAACCCGACACCATCCGCGCGGTTCGATGGTGGACCCTCTCCGAACTCGCCGACACAACCGAGACGATCTACCCCCTCGGCCTCGCTGACCTCGTCACGAACATCCAAACCATCGGGACCCCCAAGACTCCGTTCGTACTGCGATAAAGCGCGCCACGCTGTCGGCCCTCGGCGACCAGCCACAGATCGTGGTCCAGCAACGTCCAAGTACCACCGCGCCGAAGAGCAGCCGGGCCGGGAACATCGAGTCCTGTTCGCGACCGTTGATGATCACCAGCGGCATTCGACAGCAGCACCCAGGGTCTAGAGCCGTGAATCAACGGGTCGAGGTGATGGGCCCGGATGGAGCTTGCTCGCCACCTTGGCGATGAGATGGCGTGAACGGAGTTCGTCCAACGCGACCGTTCCAAGACGACTCAGCAGCGTGCGGTAGGCGTAGACCTCAGCTGGTGTTTCGATGAAATGGCTGGCCGTGTCCGTCTCGACGGTGACGATGCATTTGAAGTCCCGGACGTTGAGCACCGTGAAGGCCCCGGACATGCCGGCGTGCGCGCCCGCGTTCTGGGGCACGACCCGGACCGAAATCGTCGGCCGAACCGACCAGCGCAGCAGTGCGTGCAGTTGCTCGGACATCACCACAGCCCCGCCCACCGGCGTGTGCAACACGGACTCGTGGACGACGAAATCGCAGTCCGGCACGTCGCCCCCATCGAGAGTCCGCTGCCGCTCGACAAGCGCCGCAACCCGATCCGGAATGTCCCACTTCGGCACGGTCGGATTGGCCTCGAGCACAGCACTTGCGTACGCCGTGGTCTGGAGAAGATCGGGGACCGCGCCCGCGTGGTAAGACCCGATACTGATCGCGTGCCGTTCGTGGCCGACGAGCGTAGGTGACCGCCGAGGAAGTCCAGGCGCGTGGTGGACGACCCAGTTCGGCCCGTGGTCCAGGCTCAACGCCATGAGTCGTTCCCGTTCATCCCCGGGTACTCCGCACACGGCGATGAAGGCCGCGACGTCATGGCTGGATCCACCCCGCTTCCCCGACAGAATGCGCGACACCCGACTGGGGCTCCACGCCAACTCCCGCGCAATCCCACTCGAGTGAAACCCGCGGCGTTCCATTACTCGGCGAAGTCCTTCACCCAACTCCCGACTGCGTACCGTCGGTTCCCGATCCTCCACGACGTCCTGACTCCTTTCGTTGATCATTGGCGAGCTATCGAGGTTCCGTAGTTTGGTTTTCGCCCTCTGCGATGAGTTGCAGGTAGGGAATCCCATCACCATAGCGAGCAGTGACCTTACAGATCACCTTTATTCGACCGGGCCGCATCGGGTCAATGCCGTTGACCACGTTCCGCACCGTACCCTCCGGGAAGATGTCTTCACCCATGCTGCTGCATTCGTCAGCAAGGCGTCCGACCGTCCAGTTGTGGTCCTCAAGCCACTCTCGGATACGATCGCGGTTCAGCTTGGGCATTGCTCGTCGAACTCCCAGTTCGATGAAGGAGACTTTCAGGTGAGGTGGAGGGGCGGGTGGGGTTCGAACCCACGGCCAAGGGGTTATGAGCCCCCTGCTCTAACCAACTGAGCTACCGCCCCATGCCCCATTGGCGCAAGTCCTGTTACCCAGGAATCAGCGGCCCGCCTGCATGTCGACCGCACCCGGACAGTGTTGGCCGTCAATGTTCGCGTCCTGGTCGTGAGTCCACACGAGCCGCATGGGCATGATGCGTTGGAAGTTGTCCAGTGCCCTCGCCGGTGTCGTGGTGCTCATGAACGTTGCCTGCCCGGAGGACGGGTCGCGACGAAAGACCAAAACCTCCTGGTCGTCACCAACAGTGATTGACATGCCGATCGCGTAGACATTGTCCTCGCAGTCGTCGACAGTTTCCAGTGTGAAGGTCTTGATTTTCAAGGTGTCCTCCGATGTTGTACAAGATGAATATTGGTTAAAGGTGCACAGCTTCGTTGTCCACAAGAATCGCTATGAACTCGGCCTGGGAAATGCCGCAGTGATTCGCCATGCTGCCCAAAGCAGCTGCGCCGAACGGAAAATCTGTTGGACCCACGGCTTGAGCTTCCCGGGATCGTGCCGCCGCCCAGGATCGTAGAGGTCGCAACCGCTCCGTCTTGGTACGCGCGAGTTTCGCGAGGTCGATGTGCACTGCCTCAACTGGCCCCACCACACGACGGTGGGCCGCGCCCACCAGTTCTCCTGGATCGACAGGCAGTTCTCGACACAGGGTCCACAGCCGATGAACGCCCATGCGCCGCGTCCCCGACTCGTAGGCCATCAGCGTCGATTCCGCTATATCCACGCCGGCTCGGGAGATGAACTCTCTACGGCTGAGTCCCTGTTTCTTGCGGGAACGCAGCAACTCGTCGCCGAGAGCTGCCACAAAAACCCGCGCCTCGACGTCAGCTGTGAACTGCCGTGCCATCTCAGCTCTCACCGTCCTCGACCGGTTGCTGGTGCGCGGACGCCGCATAGCGGCAGTTGCTCGCGAAACACAGCGCCGCGAACGCCAAACCGACCGCGAACCGCTCGCCCACTCGCGGATCCCACATCTCGAACGCCAGTTCGAAGCCGCCGTAGTCGACCACCAAGCTCGGCCTGCCGTCGGCAGGGAGCGCGACCGATCGAGCATGGCAGTCCACCGTCGCCGGCACCGTCAGCCGAGTGTCGTCGGCCTCCGGATCCGGTGGCACGTGCCGGCTCACGGGGCACGCCTTGCCTGCGACTCATCCTGCTTCTCGCAAGGGCGGTCGAAGTAGTTGGTCACCAGCCGCAACACAATTACGACCAACACGACGCCAACCGCCAGCCACTCCATCCACATCCGATTCTCCTTCGACTCAATGCGGGCGAGTGCGTTTCTCGCCAGTACGAACGAGCCGCGGCAGCGCCCGGAGCCACAAACCGTGCTCAACCGCGTTGCCAGGCGCGAGCCACTGCTCGGGTATCACGTCGCGCATTTCCATCGAAATAGCTCGCTTTCCGCAATGATCACGGGCAGTCTGGACCTGGAATGGTTTGCGTTGACCGGTCGGAGGTCAACCACCGCAGGCTGGGACCAGTCAACAGTGGTGTCCGTGTTGATCACCAGAGCGACTGCGCGGCGGGCACAGGGCGTCCACAGGGCGACATACCTTCTCAACTGCGTATTCTCCTCATTCGACTCGTGGAACCGTCCGGATAGGCGCGCGGTAGGCCACCGCAGGCTGGCCCAGACGGATCCCGCCGTACGAGCACGGGTGGAATGAGGCAGCAAAGGGAGACACCGGGCATTTGATTTGGGAACGGGCGAGTACTCCGCACAAGAAGAGAACCAGAGGGAAAGGCCGCGAGATCGGAGTCCGGACGCTCAGCCCGTTGGCCGACGCCCACGAATCCGCGGATTATATCAGAAAAATATAGCCTTGGCGCTGAAATCGAACGCATCACCAAGGACCGATGAGACGAGCATTTGGTTCATGATGCACCAGCCCGACGGCACCACCGTCGCCGACAGCGGCGGTATGTTGCTGGGTATGGTGTTGCGAGACCGGCACAGCCTCCTCACCAGAGCCCTCACGTTCTGAGGCCCGTCGACTCTGTTGATCATGCACAGAGCCCCCGCGATATAGACCTCGAGTCAGCCAAGAAGCACGTGGCGGTCGCGCCAGGCGAGCCGGAGGCCGGTGTAGGAGCTGGCGGTCATCCGTGTCTGGAGTCGGTCGATGGCCTCCGCTGTGAACGGGATGTCGGGCCGTCCTCCGTGGCCGACGCGGTGTCCCTCGTCGTTGGACTTCACCGCTGAGGCGAACAGTTCGTCGTAGGTTTCGTGGTCGATGACGGCCACCGTCCGTTGGCTCGGCCCGAGGGTTAGTGCGTCGACTACCAGTCCGTAGTGCCACAGGCGCATCCGTCCGGCGGTCTTGGCGTCCTGGAACCGGGTGAAGGGCTCCTCGGTGTCGTAGTCGATCACGTGTGGACTGGCGCCGTCGTGTTCGGGGTTCCCGAGGTACTCCTCGGAGTACTCCCGCATGATGTTGCGCCACAGGGAGAAGTCGTGGCGCAGGGTGGCCGGTGACAGTGTGGAGGGCTGGAACTCGCCGGCGGGCATGACCGTGCACATTCCGCCGCCGGTGGCCACGGCGCCGGGATCGCGTCGGTGCAGGGTGAAACGGTGTCCGCCGGCCGGATTCCGGCGGATCGTGAGCGTGCTGATGCTGGGCGAGACGGGCCGCAGGGCCAAGTCGAATGGGTCTGCGACCGAGGCCCGGACGGGCAGTTCGCCCATGTCTGGTACCTGTCCGCCGGAGTCCAGGAAGACGCGTTTGAACTCGTGCGCGAGGTACTGTTTGCCGTCGAACACCTCGAAGAAGGTGGTCGTGGCGAAGCGCATGGTGAGCGGCGGCCCCGGGCTCACATCGAGCAGACGGTAACTGATCCGGTTTTCCAGCAGACGAGGGCGCACCAGGTCGCGTACGGCCCTGCTGTAGGAGGTGTACCGCTCTCCGCGCGCGTTCAACGGCAGCACATGGTCAACCGGGACATCGACATTCGGTACCTCGGGTACGTCGTCGACCAGTTCGATTCGCACATCGTCAAGCGGCACAGGCTGGTCCAGCAGCCATCCCGGACCAGTGAGGACGTGTCCGCCCGGCCCTCGCGCGTGATCCGCGTAGAGCCACGCGGCGAGTTCGGACAACTCCCGCGACCGCGCGCCACCTGCGCTGCGCACTCTCAACCACTCCCGCTGGCTGGTCTCGATCTCAGCCGGGACAGGCGCCGTGGGACTCCGGCGCACCGGCGACAACAGATCGTGGAGTTCCTCCAAACCGACCCGCAGGGCCGCGGCGATACGCGACCTGCGATGCGGGGCGGGCGTCAAACTCCCCCGTTCCCACCGCCCCACAGTCGAGAACTCCACACCAACAGCCGCAGCGAAGCCTTCCTGAGTGAAACCCATCGCCTCACGCCTCGCGACAAGCCGATCCCGCCGGCCAGCCATAAAAACCACCCCACCTGATCTCTTGACCACCGCATTCGATTCTACCCAGATGCCATATTAGGACCCTGCCACCATTTCCGCAGATCATCAGGCCGCCGCCCAGTTGACGCCCTATCGCCGCCACACCTGCGCTCTGGTACGACCCGCGCGGGGACGTTTAGCTGCGTTGACGGGCCCGCAACGGTTCTACCAGCATCGTTACCCGACCCGACCAGACAAACAATTGAACGCTCGATAGCAACGACAGTACGGGAAAACTCGAGACAAATAGATCGGGACTCGCTGAGATTACGGAGTAGATGATGAGACGCTCCCAGCGATTCGCGGAACCCGTGGTTTCGCGATACCCACAAACCAAGCTCGCTGTGCCGCGTTTCCTCGTGCAGCCGGCGTGGGTACGGAGTTGGAACACCGCACAAGGCGGTGACGCACGATGAATGACCGCGGACCTTGGGCGGTGACGTGCCGCGATGTCGCCGGCCGCCCGCGGAGCCTGACGGTACTCGTGCATGGCTCGGACATCGTGGTGGTGGCACCTCCAGTTGAGGTTGTCAGGCGCGACGCCGCTGAGACCGAGCAGTTCCGCTTCGCCACGACTGTTGAGGTAGCCGCCACTCCTGCCCCAAGTGGGCCTGGCCCCTCCGAGGAGATCGGCACAGCGAGCACGGTGAGGCAGTACCGCGACGGTGTTCCCCCAGCCGTCGCGGGGCGCCCTGCCTCACCGTCATGTCGCGGCGGAACCACGGCCCCGGTAACTGGTTCCGCCGCGACCCCCACCATGTCCTACGTCGGTAGGCGATGGCGTCAGCCGAAACAGCCAATCTAACCCGGAAATGGTGACCGGTCATGACGATCAAACACCCCGAGCACCGCCATCCCGACCACGCGGTCGTCATCGCCTCGGGCGGGCTGAACTCGACCGTGCTGGCCTACTGGCTGGCTGCCCGCCACAGCCGCCTGACGCTGATCTCGTTCGACTACGGGCAGCGCCACCGCGTCGAACTCGACCACGCTGCCGAGATCGCCAGGCTGCTGGACAGCACGTACCGGATCATCGACCTGACGAGCCTGGGCGCGCTGCTCACCGTTTCGGCGTTGACCGACACCTCGGCGGAGAGACCCGACAGGCACCACGCCGACGAGACGATAGCGCTGGTACCCAACCAGAACGCGATCATGCTCGACATCGCCATCACGATCGCGATCGCGGCGCGCGCGGACGCGGTCGCCTTCGGCGCGCACGCCGGGGACCGCACCACCTACCCTGACTGCCGGTCGGCGTTCGTGGAGCGGTTCGCCCGCGGCGTGCGGGAGGCGAACGACGGTCTTCTGGTGCCGGGGTTCCAGGTACTCGCTCCGTTCCTGACGCTGACCAAGTCCGACATCGTGCGCGTCGGCATAGCGCTGGCGGTGCCGTTCGCTCACACGTGGTCCTGCCATCGAGGCCGGGAGGTGCACTGCGGCGCCTGCGGGACGTGTATCGAGCGCCGAAAAGCCTTTCACCACAACGGCATCACCGACCCCACTGTGTACCTGGCCGCGTAGAGAGAGGTCAGGTTCGTGGACAGTGCCTCGTTTCCCGTTCACGGCAGGTCGTCCGTTTGACATCGACGTCCCTGCTGCGTGGTGAGGGTTCTGGCGAGTTGTTCATTGCTCTTTGCTATTGATTCCTGTAGATCGTGCAGCAATTCGGCTGGCATCATTCCCTGCCTGAATCCGGACTTTTGCATCACAGAGGTGAGGACGTGCGCTTCGGCGGTGGTCATCGCCGAGCGGCATGGCATGAAGCCGAGGATCTCGGAGGCGATGTTGGCGTCGGCGACGCTGAGCGCCTCCTGGATGAGCCGAGTAACGACCTGTGCTCGCTGGGCGCTGGTGGCGGCGAGGTCGACCACCGTCAAGCCGAGCCGGGACCGAAACACGGCGTGCTCCGGTTGAGCGGGAAGTTGCAGGTAAGCAGCCACCATCATGGCAGACGAGGCATCCGCTATCCGGTTCGTCGAGCG
Organism: Actinophytocola sediminis; assembly: GCF_054779715.1. NCBI lineage: Bacteria > Bacillati > Actinomycetota > Actinomycetes > Pseudonocardiales > Pseudonocardiaceae > Actinophytocola > Actinophytocola sediminis. The sequence goes on from NZ_BAAGXS010000052.1 coordinate 16,698, forward strand.
CAGACAGAGGGTTCGCAGGCAGGTGGCCACCGCTTGTTCCCAGGGTTCGGTGGTTGTGCTGTCGTCGAGCATGGCGAGGGCTGTGTCGGTCTGCCCGAGGGCGGATCGGGCCAGAATGACGACCTGGCGGCCGTCCAGCATTTGCCGCCCCAAGCCTTTGTGGTCCTTGATGTGCTGGAGAGCGTCTTTCCATCGACCTGCTTGGGTGAGTACGCGCGTGCCGTCGCCGAGCAGCACCGTCCAGAGGAATCTTCGTAGGTCTCGACGGTCGTGGGCGGCCGTGACGAGGCGTCCGAGGTCGATCTGTCGACCGTCGATCATGACCGGTTCCAGGCTGCTCAGTGCGCGGTGGGCGGTTTTGTAGATCTCGTAGGCGCCGTCTGGGTCACCGTTGCGGCTGGCGAGGCGCCCGAGGTTGACGATGGGTTGGAGTGCCAGCTTCGCGGCCTTGACGGTGAGCGGAGCCGAGGCGGCGAACCGGTCGAATTGTTGCCAGCACAACTGGCGGGCGAGGTCGGGCATGCCGCAGTCGCTCGCGATGAGCGCTGCCTTGTTGAATGCCTCGGCGGCGTTGGTCAACTGATCGTCGTCTGAGTGTCCTCCGGCGGCCGCGAGTGCGAGGTCGTGGACTTCGGCGACGCGGAGTGTGAGCGCACGTCCCGGTGGCTTGGGGCGTGGAAGGAGCGGGAAGCGTCTCGCAAGATCGGCGGGCTGTTCCGGGGTTGCCTGGAGGTGAACCCGGTCAAGGGCTGCGTTCATTCGGCACGCTCCCGTGGGTCGAAGACGACGGCCTTGGCGGTGTGGGCGAGCAGGCTTTGGGTGGTGTGGGAGAGCCCGAGTCGGTTCCAGTGGAAGATCACGTGGTGAGCCAGTACCGCGCGGGTGCCGCGGCGGAGGATCCCGGTATGGGCGAGTTCGCTCAGGATTTGGCCGCAGGCGGCGAAGCCGGCTGCCCAGTCCACGAGGCCCGAGAGGGCACCGGTGGGGCCAAGCAGAGGGCCTGCGGGGTCGGCGTCCACGGTCATGAGCCGTCGCAGTTGATCGTGGAGATTGTTCGCCGGCTCATCTGCTGTGGTTGGTGGTCCTGGTCGCATGTCGGCGACGCGCGCCCAAACGTCTCCCTGTTCGTACCAGTCCTGATGCGCGCCGTGCAGGAGGTTTCGGCACAGCAGGATCGACAGTTCGCGACGTCGATCTCGGCGATCCTTCGGTGAGGCCTCGGCCTGCTCGGCGAGGTGGCCGAGGACGTACTTGCTGTCGAGGTGGAACAGGTCGTGGGCCGCGGCCATCCCCTGGGGGCCGCCGAAGGCGTGCACCTCGGGCTCGTAGATCGTTTCGGTCCAGCCCTTGATGTGCCCTCCTGCGGTGAGGCGCTCAAGCCGACGATGAACCACGGCCGTCGTGTCGGAAGCGGTGACGGCGTTGGCGGGCAGGAAGCGCAGGCGCCAGCAGGGGTTCTTCCGGATGAAGAACCACGACGTGATCACGCCGGAGGTCTCAAGGTCGGTCATCGCGGGCCTGAGGTGGCCGGCGCCGACCAGTTCGGCGGTGGTGTAGTCGTTGAAGTGGATGAACACCTGCTGCCATACCTGCTCGGGGGTGTTCGGATCGTCGTGGCCCATGTCCTTGGTTCCGTGGTGGGTGGTGTCAGCCGAGGAGTAGGCAGGTGTCCCAGTGGCTGAGCGGGGCGGTGTTGGCGCCGACGGTGTGCAGGGCGAGGGCGACCCCGGCGCAGCCGTCGAGGAACTCGGGATCCCGTGGTGAGCATGTTGATCGGGTGAGTAGCCGGTCGACCAGGTTCGGCAGTTCGGCTGCGAGGTCGGGTTCTGGTGCGGCGTCGGCCATGCGCCACGCGGCTTGCAGCACGCCGGCCAGGCCGTGGCACAACCCGCTGTCGGTGAGCCGGTCAAGTTGGGCGGGGTCGCGCAGGCAATCCAGCATCGCGGCTTCGGCGATGCGTCGCCTCTCCGTGTCTCTGGTCGCCAGGGCCGCGAGTTGTTGCGCTCGGGCAATGCCCGGAGTGCCGTAACACCAGGACGGGCGTTGACGGCTGGAGGCCGGCACCGTGCTCGCGTTGGCCTGCTCCCAGGTGACGAACCCCGGCCACCACGAGCCGGACGGCGTGTCCTGTCGCCAGGTGTCCATCCAGGAACAGATGCGGCCGATGGCGGCGGCGTGGTCGTTCACGACGGTGCCGCGCAGCATCGCCAGGGACAGCAAGGCGAGTGGGGCGGCGATGCCGTGGGACATGCCGAGGTTGCCGTGCCCGCCGGGGAAGTCGGGTGATCGTGCTCCGTTGGGGGCCAGGTCGGTCCACCAGCCGGGCAAGCCGTCGTCGGCATCGGGTAGCGGTTGGGTGAGCCGTACGAGGTAGGACAGGACCGCCTTGATGAACTCGCCTGCCGGGTCGTGGCGAAGGTGGTAGGCGCCCAGTCCGCTGAGGCCGCGGATGAGGTCGAACTCGGCCAGTGTCGGTCGTTGGCCGCAGTCGATGCGGGTGTGCGCGGCGTCAAGGCGGATCCGGGTGAGGGTGCTGGTGGCGGTGTCGAGGGTGGAGCGCGCGCGGGCGAGTTTGCCGGGCTGGTCGGCGGCGGCGTGGGTGAGGAAGGCCAGGGTCGGCGTGCCGAAGAACAGCCCGGCATTGGCTCCGACGCTGAGGTCGTCGGTGGTCGCGGCCGCGAGCCAGGTGTGTGCGGTGGTCCAGGGGCCGTCGCCTCCTCGAGCTCGTTCGATGTGCAGCAGGGCGACGCCGGCCGCTCCACCGCCGAGCGATTGTGGACGAGGACGGGCTCCGGTCGTCGGGTTCTGGGTGAAGCGCACGAGACGCGGGTCGGTGAGCCGGGCGGCCAGGTTAATCGAAGCGTCCGCCGCGTTCGGGCGAGATCGGTTCACCGGGCTCCTCGGGTGCGGCTGGTCCAGCTCAGCGCGGCGGCGCGGGCCAAGCGGGCACACGACCGCTCGCCATGCGGGTCCAGGCCCGTCATGCGGACGAAGTGCAGGTGGGTGAGGTCGGGCAGGACGTCCAGCGTCGTGATATTCGTTGTGGCGGCGAGCCTGTCGCGGTAGGTGGCCAAGGCGGTACTGCGGTGTCCCCAAGCGTCGGCAATGGCCTCGCCGCCGGGGATCGCGCGGAGCGCGGAGCGCTGGTTGTCCGGGTCTGCCAGCGTGATCGCCTGGTCGTGAACCCGGCGAGCTGGTGCCTCGGCGGCGGTCCGATCGACGTGGTCGAGCAACCAACGCAGTCCCGCGCCGGAGTCTCCGGTGGCGGCCACGGCGAGGTCGACCATGCTCGCGGCGATGAGCGCCTGTCGGTACGGGGCGCCGGTGCCGGCCAGGGAGGCGAGCTGCGTGAGTACAGCTTCGGAGTCGGCGGCGAACACCGTTTCGGCGGCCGTCATCGCCGGGCCGGGGCCGAAGCGCCCGACCTCGGGGTAGTAGGTGTCCAGTTGCGCGTGCCCGATCAGGCCGCGTTCGCGCAGGCCGGCGGTCCAGGTGGCCACCTGGCGGGCGGTCTCGACGGAGTCGGTGGTGTCGGTCAGGCGGAACCGCAGCCGCAGGTGTGGCTCAGGGTCCTGGTAGCGGAGGAACCACCACCGCAGTGGCCCGTAGCCGGTCCGGACCAGGCGTGGAAGGTGACCGGTGAGGATCGCGTCGTGGCGGTCCGGGTGGCCGTAGAGCTTGAGGTAGAGCCATTCGTCGCTGCCGGGCAGGTGGCCGAGGGCAGGCTTCACCGTGTGTGCCGACCATGGGTGTCGTCGTCGCCGTGGCGGCGCGGGTTGGTCGGCGGCGAGGGGAACCACGATCTCGTGGGCGCGCCCGTCGATCCAGCCGAAGGCGTCGTCACCGGGTGCTTCGCGGAGCTGGACCGTTCCGGCGCGGTCGAGCTCGACCCGCAGCAGGTGCAGGTGCGCGGGACGGTTCAGGTTCAGGTGCAGCCGCCGGTCGTCCTCGCCGACGTAGACGGAATCGGGCAGCCGGTAGCGGCGACGCCGGGCTGCCAGTTGCTCAGTCCAGGTCGCCGATGAGGCGGACTGGCCGGGTAGGTCGGTGGCGTCCACTGTCCATCGGGCCGGGGACAGGACCGTGCGGCGGTAGCGGATGCGCGGCAGGTAGGGCAGCCAACTGGCCGCTCCCCAGGTGAACGGGGCGCACACGGTGGCGCGCGCGGTGGTGATCTCGCAGAGGAAACGCAGCAGTGGATGCGCGGCGTGAGTGAACTCCACGGCGCTGAAGACCGTCGGCTCCACGAGCCGGCGGCGGGACAGCGAGACCAGATAAAGGTGATCGGCGTCCGCGGTGACCGCGAGGTCGTCCAACGTCACCGTCCCCTCGTCGGGCGCACGGTGTTCGGCGAAAGACACGAGGGTCGGCAAGACCTGTTGGCTGCGGGCGACGTTCTCCGCCCGTAGGGCGAGGGCGGGACCGCTGAGCTGGGCGGCGAGGGCGTCGTCGTGCAGTGTGGAGAGCCCCTGATACGCGGTGATCATGCGCTCGCGGTCGTCAAGATCCAGCACATCCAGGAACCGGCCGGTGGTGGTCCCGGCCGCGCGGGACACGCCGGCGACCGTCAGCTCGAACTCGCCTCGGTCGAGAGCCGCACGGGTCGGTGCCTGGATGCGGAACCGCAGCTCAGTGTGTGGTTGGACGGTAGTGACGTCGTCGACGGCCAGGCGCCCGATGGCATCGTCGTCGAGCACGACCTCGATGCTGTGGTCCAACGCGGCTTTCTGGGCCATGGCCAGTAGCGCCACGTCCCGCTCGGACAACGACGGCGCGGCGGGTGGCGTCAGCCGACTGTCCCGGTAGCCCGCGGGGAAGCCCAACCCCGTGTCAGCGTTGACGAGGTCGGCCACGGCGACCATCGCGCCCATTCCATACCGTTCGAGGAAACGCGAGTGGTAGTCCCGCCATGCCGGGTTGCCGGCTGGATGCACGGCCAGGCGCGCCAGGATGTCGGCGGCAGCCTGCGCCTCCCGTGCCACCTGGTCAGGCAGGACCACGCGGTGGTCGAGGCGCAGGTCAACCGCGAGCGGCTTGTCGGTTGGAGCGATGTCGTCCATCGCCGCTGACACCTGAGTGCGCAGCACGCGCTGCCGGGTGTGGGAGGTGCTCTGGTTATGGGCAGCCAGGTCACGCTGGAGATCGCGGAGCTGACCGAGTAGGGCGGCGTCATCCGGGAAGGCGTCGGCGCCGCGGGCGGTGGCCTGCTCGATCACCTGGCCGAGGGGATCGGCGGCCGTCATGAGCGGGCGCAGGTTGGTCACGAGGATGCGACGGGCCACCAGTTCGGCGACCATGCCGTCGATCACGGAGTCCCTCGTTGCCGGGAATTCGGCCGCGAGGGCGTCGGCCAAGGCTCCGACCGCGGTGGGGGTCCTCGCGGCCTGCACCACGATGTCCACCGCTTTGGTCAGCTTGACCGAGATCTCGGCCGCCGCGGTCTCACTCGAGGCGCTCGCGTGCCGCTCACAACCCATCACCAGTCGACCGTCGCGGGTGAACGCCAGGTCGTTCACCACGACCGCAAGGTGCCGCCGGAGTTCGACCGATGCCTCCAACCGCGCGACAACCCGTGCCAGCCACTCCGCGTCGACCCGCGCGATCGCCTTGTGCCGCTTACCCGAATACGCGATGGTCGCAGGACCGAAGTGGACCGGTGCCACTCCTGCGAACAGGCCGAACGGGGTTGGCCGGCCGGTGCCGCGCACCAGGTAGCGCGCCAACGACAACACCAGCCGCCGCAGGTCGCGTGTCGAGGTGGGGCGCCCGTCGAATACCCGGCGGGTCCGCTCAGCGAGGACTGGACTGGCCATCTCGATGGCCGCCATGATCTGATCGTCGGCCATCACGTGGTCCAACCAATCGCGCCACTGGGCCAAGTGCTCTTCGGTGTCCGCGGGCACGTCCGGCCACGCCGCGGCGATCCAGCTCGGGGTGTACGCCACTGCCCGCAGAAGTGCGGCATCGACCACTCGGTACAACGGCAACACCTTTCTGCCAGCGACCGCGCGGCCCGGTGAACGGGTTGTTCCCGCCCGCCGGGCCGCGGTCGTCGAATGGTGGATCGTGGGGCCGCTGCCGCCTAAGGACAGCTGTTGCAGGCGCTCTCACAAGTGGCGCCGCAGCCGTCGTCGGTCAGGCGCAACAGCTCGTCGACGACCGGTCCGGACTCCACGATGCTGACGTCGAGATCGAACTCGGAATCCGCTACTGCCGCGGCGGTCGACTCCGGCCTGTCATCCAGCTGAACGGTCAAGGTTCCTCCTCAGTGGTGGTGCTTCCTGCGAATTCCCGGCCGGGTCGTCAGGGGTGCCTCGGAGTCAGGGCCAGGTGATGACGACTCGGGTGTGTTTCTTGTCCACGAGCCGTCCGTGCGGCAGGTCGTCGTCCGGGGTCCCGGCGGGGAACACCTCGATCCGCGCGCCCGAACCGTCGCGGTGCTCGCGGTCCCAGGTGCGGATCAGCTCGACGTAGTCCTCGGCGAGGGTCTCGGCGTCCGGGCCGTGGGCGTAC
>NZ_BAAGXS010000053.1:0-854 GCF_054779715.1 Actinophytocola sediminis
GTATTAGTTTAATGTTCTTACCTCACATGTGCCTAGGTTCACTTATGTAATTTGGGTTTAGCAGTTTGACACTTGGCTTCTGATCTTCAAGGATACTTGTATGCAAGCATTATGTTAAGTTTGTCTGCTTGTCTGCCTCTCTGTTTGTCTGCCTCTCTGTTTGTCTGTTTGTCTGTTTGTCTGTTTGTCTGTTTGTCTGCTTGTCTGCCTCTCTGCTTGTCTGCCTCTCTGCTTGNAGGTTTTTCTTACCGGCCAGTGCCGTCCATCACCTAGAAATAAACAAAACAAAGAAAAGACAACAATCTGCTGTTACTTTATAGCTATCTATTTAAAGAGTCTCCCAGAAAAAAACTTACTAAAAAAAAAAAAATGACAATGTGACAAATAGTTTTCAATTTTCTATGAGCTACGGCCATACAATGTTGAAAACACCGGATCCCGTCCGATCTCCGCAGTTAAGCAACATCTGGACCAGTCAGTACTATGGTGGGGGACCACATGGGAATACTGGTTGCTGTAGTTTTACTTTTTTATTTTATTTTAAATGTTTCCTTAACATCTCTAAAACATCTTGTTATAATAACCATAAAACAATCTTAAAAAAATTTAGTATATCAATTCTTTTTTTTTTTTTTAATGTCTATTATTTGCTATTTTTTTTTCATCTGCTTTGAAATATATCTACTGTGGTTCTTTTTTATTTATTTTTGCTTTACAATTAATCACTCTGCCTAAAAAAGGGTATATTTTATTCTTATATAGCCTTGCACCTAAAAAACTTTTCTAGTGTAAGAGTTATTGTAGTATTATTATTTTTTTTTTTACATATAAGACATAGGCTTAAAATGGCTTAT
>NZ_BAAGXS010000054.1:0-1577 GCF_054779715.1 Actinophytocola sediminis
GCAGGCGGCACTGGAGTCCCTCGGGCTCCACGCCAAACGCGTGGGATCGATAGTCCAACCGGGCGAACGGTGGATCGTCATCTCCGCTGACGGCCTCAGTCACGAAGACGAACAGACCATCCGTAAGCAGATCGCCGAAACCACCGCGCAGATTCCGGGGAACGACAAAACTACGTGACATTTCCGGAGCAAATGTCACCGAACCGGAGACTGGGCGCGGATCCAGGTCAGCGGGAGACCGTTCTGAATCAGTTCCGTGCGGAGGTTCTGGTCACGTCGGGTTTCTATTGACTAGACCCATCGGGTATATGTAAATAGTGGACAAAAAGGGGACAAAGCTCCGACCGCTGAGCCCAGGCGGCGAGCGCGCGTGACCAACATGGACAGACCCGTGATGGTGACGCGCACCCACCTCGGCCGACCCGTCGTCGCCATACAGACCGACGGACCGATCACCATCATCCTCGCCGATCACGCCGCACCGGACTGGATGATCGCCGCCGCCACCGACTTCGCGTCCTCGCAGCACGAGCGATACCCCGAGCCTGACCTCATCTAGCGGGCCTCGACGCCGGCACCCTCTCACCGTCCGCCATCCCCAGTCGCGCCCAGGCGTGCGTCCAGTAGAGCCGTGAGCGTCCGATCGCGACGATCGCCTCGGGCTCCAGTGGCGGCAACTCAGCGGCGATCGCAGCTGTCTACCGTTCGCGATTCTCGCTCTCCGAGAACGCGGTCAGGCGAATACGCGAAAAACAGTCATGTCACGATCCTATTCCTACCGGCAGGCATGTATTTATATGCCCACTAATACCGTCAGAGATGTTGGTTTGTTCGCCTCTCGCTGCATCGGCGGATATACAGTCGGTACTCTCGTACCGAGAGCGTATTTCGGTTATGGCTATCGTTACAGATGGGCGATCTGAGTGCGATCACACATCGTTACGTCCGTGGACCGACAGTGACTCGGTGGGGTCGAACGCGCGCGAGGCAAACACGTCCAACCGTCAACGCCCGGCCACCCAGCTCCCGCGCGCTGGATTGAGGCGCCGCAGGTCGTTCCTCGTCCAGCTCCTTCAGTTTCTTGCGAAGGTCGGGCCAAGCCGCTTCTCCAGTGGGCCGGGGCGGCGGCGTAGCGCTCCAGAGGCGGTCCTCCCACCAAGCCGCTCAGCCTGCGCGGTCGCCTTGTGATCCAACCCGCGATCTTCGCGACCAGCTCGGCCGCGGGCGCCCGTCAACCGGTGCCGGCGCGGCCCCCAAGCGCAGGTACTGCTTCGAGCTCGACCAGCCCCTGACGTTGAGCCGTGAACAACGCCGTGAGCGCGCCCCGCCCTCAAGGCCTTCCGATCTGCCCCATTGAGGTGTAACGGAGAGTAGATGTGAGGGTGGGGGCGTCCGCGCCAAGGGGACGCCCCCACCTCCTCCCCGCAGTCTGGCCTTACAGCCACCTTCCCCGCTGCGGGTGCTCGATGGAGGGCTAACGGCGCCCTAGCGACTCGCCCGACCGCATGTCCCCGCCGCGACGACGAAATTCCGTTCCTGCCTCGGTCAGGATGCTATGAATGAATCCGAACGAACGA
>NZ_BAAGXS010000055.1:0-1573 GCF_054779715.1 Actinophytocola sediminis
GCAGGCGGCACTGGAGTCCCTCGGGCTCCACGCCAAACGTGTGGGATCGATAGTCCAACCGGGCGAACGGTGGATCGTCATCTCCGCTGACGGCCTCAGTCACGAAGACGAACAGACCATCCGTAAGCAGATCGCCGAAACCACCGCGCAGATTCCGGGGAACGACGAAACTACGTGACATTTCCGGAGTAAATGTCACCGAACCGGAGACTGGGCGCGGATCCAGGTCAGCGGGAGACCGTTCTGAATCAGTTCCGTGCGGAGGTTCTGGTCACGTCGGGTTTCTATTGACTAGACCCATCGGGTATATGTAAATAGTGGACAAAAAGGGGACAAAGCTCCGACCGCTGAGCCCAGGCGGCGAGCGCGCGTGACCAACATGGACAGACCCGTGATGGTGACGCGCACCCACCTCGGCCGACCCGTCGTCGCCATCCAGACCGACGGACCGATCACCATCATCCTCGCCGATCACGCCGCCCCGGACTGGATGATCGCCGCCGCCACCGACTTCGCGTCCTCGCAGCACGAGCGATACCCCGAGCCTGACCTCATCTAGCGGGCCTCGACGCCGGCACCCCTCACCGTCCGCCATCCCCAGTCGCGCCCAGGCGTGCGTCCAGTAGAGCCGTGAGGCGTCCGATCGCGACGATCGCCTCGGGCTCCAGTGGCGGCAACTCAGCGGCGATCGCAGCTGTCTACCGTTCGCGATTCTCGCCCTCCGAGAACGCGGTCAGGCGAATACGCGAAGAACAGTCATGTCGCGATCCTATTCCTACCGGCAGGCATGTATTTATATGCCCACTAATACCGTCAGAGATGTTGGTTTGTTCGCCTCTCGCTGCATCGGCGGATATACAGTCGGTACTCTCGTACCGAGAGCATATTTCGGTTATGGCTATCGTTACAGATGGGCGATCTGAGTGCGATCACACATCGTTACGGCCGTGGACCGACAGTGACTCGGTGGGGTCGAACGCGCGCGAGGCAAACATGTCCAACTGTCAACGCCCAGCCACCCAGCTCCCGCGCGCTGGATTGAGGCGCCGCAGGTCGTTCCTCGTCCAGCTCCTTCAGTTTCTTGCGAAGGTCGGGCCAAGCCGCTTCTCCAGTGGGCCGGGGCGGCGGCGTAGCGCTCCAGAGGCGGTCCTCCCACCAAGCCGCGCGGTCGCCTTGTGATCCAACCCGCGATCTTCGCGACCAGCTCGGACGCGGGCGCCCGTCAACCGGTGCCGGCGCGGCTCCGCCCCCGAAGGCAGGTACTGCTTCGAGCTCGACCAGCCCCTGACGTTGAGCCGCGAACAACGCCGTGAGCGCGCCCCGCCCTCAAGGCCTTCCGATCTACCCCACTGAGGTGTAACGGAGAGTAGATGCGAGGGTGGGGGCGTCCGCGCCAAGGGGACGCCCCCACCTCCTCCCCGCAGTCTGGCCTTACAGCCACCTTCCCCGCTGCGGGTGCTCGATGGAGGGCTAACGGTGCCCTAGCGACTCGCCCGACCGCATGTCCCCGCCGCGACGACGAAATTCCGTTCCCGCCTCGGTCAGGATGCTATGAATGAATCCGAACGAACGA
>NZ_BAAGXS010000056.1:0-15680 GCF_054779715.1 Actinophytocola sediminis
GTTCTTCCAGCAGCATGGCGGCGGCGACCACGCCGGGCGGGGCGTCGTCGGGGGGTTCCCACACGGTGTGTTTCGCGTGGCCGCATTCGTGGGTCAGGGCACCCCACGCCGGGGCGTAGCGGGGGCGGTCGGACAGGTTCGCGGGGTCCACGGTGGCGGGGTCCACGCCGAGGTGGTCGCCGTTGACCTCGATCAACGCGCGGGCGGGGTAGAAACACGCCGGGGCACCTCCTCCCGCACCGGGGGCGACGGTGACCAGCAGGTCGTCGCGGTCAGCGATCACGGGGACCTCGTCGGCGAAGGCGGCGGACAGGGTCAGCCATTCCGGGCGGGCGGGGAACACGGCGGCGCCGGTGGCGTTCGGGTCGGTGGCGAAGTGGAGGCTCACGGTCACGGTCCTTTCGCGACGGTCGTGGTTGTCTGTTGGGTTGGGGTGTCAGGGTGTGGTGGTGATGCGGGCACCGAGGGCCAGCGGGGCGACGGTGCGCCCGAAGGCGTCGCGCACCACGGCGGCGACGGTGGCGCGGTCCTCTTCCGGGGCGATACCCACGAGGTTCCCGGCGGCGGCATCGGTACCCAACACGGCGGCGATCTTCTTGAACGCCAGCAGTTCCCGCAGTTGCGGCGCCCACCCGACCTCGCCCTTCTCCTGGCGGGTGGCGAGGTTGCGCGCGACGCGTACCGCCTTCATGTCCACGCCCAACTGGTCGGCGAGGTCGTAGTCGCTGGACACCTGAACCTGCACGGAGAACCGGGACGACAGGGCGTCGGTGAGCACCGCCCCGTGCACGCCGGGGTTGTGTCCGGCGACCACGTAGAACCCCGGGGCGGCGTTCACGACCTCTCCACCGTTGGCCTTGATCACGATCTGGCGGCGGCCGTCCATCGCGGGGTAGACCACCGCCAACACCGTGGGCGGGATCAGGGTCGCGTCGTCGATGAACAGCGGCACCCCGGCGCGCATCGCGCGGACCAGCGGGCCATGCACGAACACGAACTCGCCGTCCGGGGTCTTGGTGTAGTCGCCCACGAAATCAGCGACCACGGTGTCCCCGTCGCCCTGAACCGTGAGACAGTCCGGGAACGCCGCCTCCACCACCGAGGTCTTGCCCGTGCCGGGCGGCCCGTACAGCAGCGCGGCGACCCCGGCGTCCCGCAACCGCCGCAGCGCGGTCACGTCCGGCATCCCCGACAACAACCGGGGGTGGTAGTCCATCCCGTTCGGCCGTTTCACCGGCCCGGTCACCGGCACCGCCGAACCGGCGGCCGTGCCCGCCCCGCCCGTCCTGCCCGGCTTGACCGTCCTGCGGGTGGCGCCCGTGCCGGAGGGGGCGGGGGTGATCGTGGGCGCGGCGGCGGACGCCGTGGCCGTGGTCGCGCGGTAGGCCAGCGGTGTCCTCGAGGCGACCTCCGCCTCCCCCCGGTCCACCAACACCTTGCAGGCGTTGCCCACCGCCCCCGACGACCGGTTCAACATGTTCGCGATGCGGCCCGGGGTGAGGTCGCGGCCCGCCTTGTCGGCGAGGACCTTGGCGACCATCGCGCGCAGCTCACCGCTGCGCAGTCGAGGAACCGACACACCCACCGGAGTGATCGGGGTGGCGGGAGGTTGGGTGGGCGTGGTCATCGCGGGCATTCCCTTCGGACGGCGGTAAAGATTTTCGACATGGCTCGCGCCGGGCGTGGCATTCGGTGTGATTTCCGGACTCCCCGGGCGACAATTCAATTATGACTCTTCCCCCATACGCCACGCAATATATCCAACAGCCATTTCGCGACTCTTTCGAGTGAATGCCCGCAGTCATTTCCGCAACCACAGGTCGACGGGCACTCACACCTTTCCGATCGCCTCGCACCGGGATCTCCGCAGGTCAGCGACACCGAAAGGTCGAAGTCGGGAGTCGGCGACCTCTCGACAATCAAATGCAAGAAATGATTCGAGAGCTTTGTAAAGAATAGGAGAGGGAGAACTGGCGGAAACAATGGAAAGGGAGCAGTCGCGGATCCGACAGGGTCGACAGCCGACCGCCGGCCGCCCCGATGTGTTCACCAGCTTGTGGCCAAGCGAGTCTGGGATACCAGCGGATCCCCCTACAGGCCGCCTGACCTGCGCCGTCGCTGACCGCAGGGGGTGGAGTTCTAACAGGATCCCCCACCTGATCCCCGAGGTGATCCTCCACATGAACCCCCAACGGAGGTGACCGTGTGCGCAGTCGATCTCCAGCGCGGCCACGAAGGGTGACATTTCGCGAGGTGTAGGCACCGCGGTCACCTTCGGCCTTGGCGTAGCACGGTGGCTCGACGCTCCTCGCCAGACAGGCGGACACCGATCATCCCCATAGCGCATCGGGACGGCCCTGCGCCCGGTAGGTACTCTTTTCATGAAGTCTTGGTATTCCATCGACGAGAACTGCACTGAAAACGTGCTATCTGCGCACGGTAGCATTCTGATGCACCCACGGAAACCGATACCCGGGCGCGGGTTTGTCGCTCGTCGAAGTCGGGATAAGTCTTTTACTCCGGAGGTCACCGCCTGCTCGTTGGCGTCGACTGTCGTTCGGGTGTTGACGCTGACGGAGCCTTCTATCAAGTGGGCTTGTGCGTGCCTGGAATTGCTCTCGCTCGGCTGAGCTCGCGGTCGACTTGCACTGGCTCGTCGGGGGTGTCGTGGCGGCGGCGTAGCCGGTCGGCGAGGTAGATGGCTTGTTGGGTCGGGTGGTCGTCGATTTCGGCTAGTCGGGTGGTCAGCAGGGTCAGGGTGCGGGGGATGGCGTCGAGTTGTCCGAGTCGTTCTTGCACGCGCATGATGTCGCGGTAGATCAGCTCGTTGTGTGGGTCGAACGCCCGCGCGATCTCCAGCAGGTCAAGGGTGTGCTGGGGGTCGTGCTCGATCATGGTGCGGGCGAGGGCGGCGACGGCGTCGATGGCGTCGCGGCGGATGGCCTCGCGGGCGGTTTCGAGCCACTCGGTACTCAGCCCGTCAGCCAGGGGCCCGGTGTAGCTGTCGACGATGTGCCGGTAGGCCTCGGTTCGGTCGAGGTCGGTGGCGGCCGTGCGGCGGGCGGCAACAGCGGCGGCGAAGTGGTGGTAGTCGACGTCGACCAGGTCGGGGTTCAAGCGGTAGCGGCCTCCGTCGACCAGGACCACGTCCGACAGGGCGTTCTCGGTCGCGGCGGCCATGGCGCGGCGTAGGCGGCTGAGGCTGGTGTTCAGCGCGTTGGTCGTTTTCTCCGGTGGGCTGGTGGCCCACAGGGCGGCGATGAGCGCTTCGCGGGTGGCGCCGTCGGGGTGCAGGGCCAGGAACACCAGCAGTTCGCGCAGGCGTGGCTGGAACGCCGCGGTGATCTCACGGTCGGCGGCCTCGCCGCCGACCAACGCCGGCGCGGTGCGCCACCACACTCGCGGCGGCCCGAGCACGGTGACTCGCAACGGCACGAACGACGCCACCTCAGCGTCAGCGGCGCCGTGCGAGTCCTCCCCCACTGGCCGACTGATCGCGGTGGCGCCATGCTTCTGGTCGTTCTCGTCGGTCTGAACGGCCTGTTCCTTCGGCGTACCGGCAGGTCGTGCTGGGCGCATCCGGGAACCGGGCGACCTCGCGGGCGCGGATCCGAGAATCTCCAGATCCGTGTCGGTGACCGGCTCCTCGGTCCAACCCTCTTCCGCTATCGTCGCGCGGCCAGGGGTGGTACCGGCAAAGTCGGCGATGGGAGAACGCGCCACGAGAGCCGGCGACAGCTCGTCTCCACCGGTGTCTGCGGGCTTGGATCTGTTGTCTGGGTCGGCGTGCCGCAGCAGGGCCAGGAGGTCGGCGGTGTGGTCGTCGCCCAGCCGGAACATGTGCGTGCCGCGCAATGGTTCGCCGAGGCCGGGGTTGGTGGTGGAGATGGTGCCGTCGTCGCGGACGTAGGCGGTCACACCGGGGTTCCATTGGCCCAGAAGCAGTCCGGTCACGCCGATGGTCGATCCGTTGTCCAGTACCGCCTGCAACCGCCTGGTCTGGTGGCCGGGTGTTCGGGCCACCAGTACGAGAGGTCCCCATAGTTGGCCGGTGGGTGGGGGTTGACCGACGCGCACCAGGGTCTCGGACTCCAGCATGTCCAAGGCGGCGTCGAGACCGGCGGCCACACGCAGACCCACGGGGAACGGTGCTTGGGCCGCGCGCCGGCCGAGCAGCGCGGCGACGTCCTCCGCCGGCACGATCACCGTACCCGGCACCCCGGTGTGCAGAACGGTGACGAGCAGCGCGCGGACCGCGGCGGGGGCCCCCACGCCGAGCAAACCCAAACCGTGCGCGGCTGCCAGATCCACGGCGATCACACGGTCGTCCCGCACGCCGACCGGCAAGACCGGCGCTGGGTCCAGCGCATTGCCGTGACGGCCGAGCACGACCGGTGGTGCCGATGCGCGTGGCTGTCCCTCGTCCGGCTGGTCGCGGTCCAGTTCGTCGTCGGTATCAGGGTCGTTCTGCTGTGCGCGCAGGTGGGCCAGCCGCAGTTGGTAGACCGCTGGGGCGATGGGCAGGTCGCTGCGGTCGCCGCTGCCTGGCCGATAGTGGCGGCGGTTGCGGCGGCGAACCACCGCCAGTGCGGTGCTGACCGCCGCGGCCAGACCAAGGCCGACGAACAGCTCCTCGCCCAAACGAACCGCTGGCGTGTGGGGCGCGTGGGTGCTCGGCGGCGTCTGGGGTGCCGGCGGCGGCTGAGGGGCTTCGGTGGTGGCGGGTGGCTGCGTCGCGGATGGTGCGGGGGTCGTCGTGCTGCTGGGTGGCGGCTCGGGCGGAGGAGGCGGAGTCACGGGCGGGGAACCGGGTGCGGTGGGTGGTGTGGTGCCGACGGTGCTGTTGTCGGGCAGGATCATCTCCTCGCCGGGGAAGATCAGGTCGGGGTGGGTGAAGGTGCCGCCGTTGGGTTGAGGTTTGCCCTGGTTGAGTGCGTAGATTTCCGGCCAGCGGTGGCCGTCGCCCAGGGCGCGTTCGGACATTCGCCACAGCGAGTCGTGCACGCCGGTGTCGGGGTCGTACGGAAGGACTACGGCGGACTTCGCGCGGCCGGCATGCTCGACCGCGACGGCGGGTACCCGTTGGTGATACGGCGTGCTGTACGCGGGTTGGTGCACCCCAGCGAATGTGTCCTCTTCGGACGTTGGGCGCCACGCGGGTGCCGCGGCCACCGCCTCGCCCGCGCCGGATCCCGCGGCGGTGGAGGTCACCGAGGACAAGGCCGTGCGTTGACCGAGGATCGAGATCAGGACCGAGCCGACGAGCACGGCCGCGATCCGGTGCACCGGTCCGGCCGCCGACAGATCCGGCATCCGCGCGTCACGTGCGATCTCGATCGCGCAGCGGGCGACGTCGCGGATCACGAACACCCACACGACCCAGATGAGGCAGGCGAGCACGTCCAGCAGGAAAGTCGTGGTCATCGGGCCGAGCAACACACCGTGGATCTCAGCCCAGGAGGGCAAGTGGTCCGGCAGCGGCCACCCGACAAATCTCGCCAACGCCCACGGCAACACCACCACCAACGCGACCAGACCCGCGGCCGCCAGCACACCGCGCACCAACCTCGCGACAAGCCCGACCACCCGCCCGGCGCCCCGCCACACCCGAGCTCGTGCTCGCAGCCGGCGAAGCGACGTTCGACGGGAGCGCACGAGGTCAACTCGTCTGGGCGACGGGACGCTCGGGGGCGCCTGCCCCGGCAGAAGTCAGGCTCACGCGCGAGTCGGCCCCCCGCTCGGACACTGAGGGCTTTGGTCCCGGTGTGCGGCGCGTGTCTCCCTGCTCTGCGGAGGCGGTTGTGGTCTTCCGTCGCCTGCCGCCGCGGGTGGCTTTACGGCCCGCGAGCCATCCGGAGAGATCGGAGGGCTTGAGGTCGGTGAAACCCGCCAACTCGTCGACATCGATGACGTCCTGAGCATCGACCAGAATGTCTCCGAGTTCGCGCTCCACCGCAGCGAGCTGGTCGACGATCACGGCCCGACGTCGGGCGAGCTCACCGACGCGCTGCGCGGCGGCTGCCCTCCGGGCACTTCGAGTCGTGTCGGCCTCTTCGACGCGCTGACGGATCTCCTCCGACGTAGCCATGTGCTTTCCCCTTCCTTGCGGTGCCGTGGTCACAACGAACCAACGGTCTGATCATGGGTCGATCGCGGTCACCCCGCGCCGCGGATACGCACTGCCCCGGCCACGCACCTGGAGCGGACCGATGCCGACCAGTCCGAGCAGTTGGGTGGTGTGGGATGCGGTGACGGTGACCGTGACGGTGTCGTTGGAGACGGTCACGGTGCCGGTGGCGTCCTCGGTGGCCAGGTGTGCCTGGGCGTTGGTGATCGCTTGCGCGTGCGCCAGCTGCACGGTGCCGGTGGTGCGGTAGGCGGTGAGGTCGATGGCTTGGGCTCCTGCTCGCGCGGCGGCCTCGGCCTGGCCGGTGGCCCGTACTTTCGCTGCCAGTGCGAGGCCGCCGTCCAGGGCGAGGCCCGCCAGGGCGAGGATGCCCGCGGTGAACACGACCACGAACGCCGACGCCCCGCCCTCGTCGCCACGCCACCACCGCACCCGGGTCGACCTCCACGACGTCCAGCGACTCGGCACGCGACCTGGTCGGTTGGGGAGGCGGTTCATTCGTCGCTCCTGGTGGCCCCTGTTGTTTGACATGCCTCGAGTTCCTTGCGGGTGATGTGCGGTGTGTTGGTCCAGGTGAGGAGGTGGGGTCGGGTTTCGGTGTCGATGCCAGACGGTTGACGTTTGGTCGGGATTCCTGAATGATTCACTTGATTCCCGACATGATCATTAGTTCGATGAACCGGAGTGCGAACGTGGAGCTGGCAGTCGTTCGCACGATCCGGTCGCCTCGGCAGCTGACGACGGCTCAGGAGTTCGAGGACTTCGAGCAGGAGTTGGTCGACCAGTACGCGCTGGCGATGGCCGCCAGCGGCATCACCGATGGTCACGTGTCGAACCAGCGGGCGGCGCTGTTCGAGTTCATCCAGTTCCTGGCGCGTCCGGTGTGGACGGCTGAGTCGGCGGACGCGGATGGTTATCTGTTGTGGTTGCGCGGCAACCAGAAGCAGGCGTTGAACACCGTTTTCAGCAAGTCGACCGCGCTGCGCCAGTTCTTCGAGTTTCTGATCGCCCGTCACCAGGGCGACATCCACGCCTTGACCGGCTGCGTGGTTAGCCAGCCGATCGATGAGTTCAACCGGCCGAGCAAGCCGCATGCCGAGATCCCGCGTGTGCCTCCCGCCGAGTTGGAGGTCGACGTCCTGTTCGCCGGGTGGCGCGACGCGCTGCCGCACACCCGGAAGTACCTGCCCGCTGCACGGGACTATCTGGCCGCGTCGTTGTGGCGGCGAGCCGGTCTGCGGATCAGCGAGACCGTCGCGCTGGACATTCGCGACTGGCGACCGGATCTCGGCGAGATGGGCAAACTGCACGTCCGGTTCGGCAAGGGCAGCCACGGGCGCGGGCCGAAGACTCGGCTGGTGCCCGCGATCAACGCCGTCAATGACCTGCTGACGTGGTGGCTGACCGATGTGCGCCATCAGTTCGGCGACGACTGGGCCGACCCGGACGCGCCTCTGCTGCCCAGCGAACGACGTGACCGGCAGAGCGGCCGGTGCGGGCGGGCGCCAACGCGCTGCGCACCGGACTGGCCGACGCAGTCGATCGGTGGCTGCCCTCCTGGCGAGGACAACTCACGCCGCACGGGCTGCGGCACTTCTGCGCCTCGTCGCTGTATGCCCGCGGCGTGGACCTCAAGGCCATCCAAGAGTTGCTGGGGCACTCGTGGTTGTCGACGACGACCCGCTACATCCACGTACACGCCGATCACATCGAACGGGCCTGGACACAGGCCAACGATCGTGTCGCGGCCCGACTGACCGGAAACGGAGGCTAGGTCGATGCAGTGGAACCTGCGGCTCAAGGCCGCCGAACGGGGGATTTGGAAGTCCACCGAGATGCGCCGCCGGCTCGCTGAGTACGGCCTAGACATCAGCGCTGGGAAGATGTCCGCGCTGTGGACGACCACGCCGACGACGATCCGATTGGACGACTTGGACGTGATCTGCGCGGTGTTGGACTGCTCACCGGCCGAGCTGCTGATCCGTGAGCCCGAGCAGGTCCAGGCCCGCCGCGAATCGACCGCGCGCGCGGCCGGAGACCGCCAGCAGCCACCGTCCCCTGCTGTCACACCTCGGTTAGGGCGCAACCGTTCCACCCCACCAGCGTGACGCCCAAGCGCCCCGGCGCGATCACCCACCGGCAGGCACTCTGCTCGGTCTGCACCGACCGGCCCGTCGCGATGCGCGGCGTCAAGTTCTGCTTCGCCTGCTGGCCCGGCGGGCCGGTCGTCGCACCGCCCTGTCTGCGGTGCGGCGCCACCACCGACTACTACACCAGCGGTATCTGCCACCGGTGCCATCCTGACGGCACTCCTGGCGTCGACTCCTGCCGGGAATGCTTCGCCTGGGGAGCCACCCGCACCCATCAATGGTTGTGCCGCGGCTGCAACACCTTCCGCCGCCACAACCCGATCGTGGCCGCCTGCCCGATCTGCGACCGGCACCTGAGTCTGGGCAAGTGGGGTGTGTGCCGGCTCTGCTACAAACAGGCTGACTTCATGCGGGAACCTGACGGCAAGCTCGATCCGGTCGCAGCCAACCGGAACGGCCAGCAGCTGTTCTTCGCAGACATGTTCTTCCGCAAGGGAACCCGCCGCCCCACCATCGGGTCCACTGTGGATCAATCGATTGTCGCCATGCCGCCACGCAATCAACTCGTGTTGTTCCAAGCCAAACGCGACCTCGCCGCGCATGGCCGCGCCGGACTGCACGAGCGCGCCGATCCCGTGCTCGCGACCCAGTTTGAGCAACGCGTCGAGGCCATGGCCGCCGACCTCGCGTGGAGTTCCCGCCAGGTCAAGGACACCTGTTTCGGCATCCGCATCGTCCTGGGAATTCGTGATGACGACGGGCCGGTCAAGGCCAGCACCGTCGAACTCTTGCGGGACATCGACCTGCCGGTCTGGACCGTGCTCCGCGTTCTCGCCGAGGCCGAATTGCTCGAGGACGACCGAGGTTCGACCTTCGACACCTGGGTCAACCAGCAACTCGATGAACTGCCCGAGCCGATGGCCGCCGAGGTGAACATCTGGTTCCAGGTCATGAAGGAGGGCAGCCCCACCCCACCACGACGCCGGCCCCGCTCCGAGATCACCATCGGCCTGCACCTGCGCTGGGCACTGCCCATCCTGCGCGCCTGGGCTGCCGCAGGCCACACCAGCCTGCGCGAGATCACCAAGGACCACGTCCTGGACGCACTGCCACCCTCCGGAGACGTCCGCGCGCGAGCAGGTCAGGGCCTGAAATCCATCTGCCGACTGCTCAAAGCCCGCCGGGTGCTCTTCACCGACCCCACCTCCCGCGTGAAGACCGGGCACCACCAGTCCCGCGAGCCGCTGCCGGTCAACCTCGACCTGCTGCGCGCGGCCCTGCACTCCGACAACCCGGCCCAGACCATGGTCGCCGCATTGATCGCCTTCCACGGACTGCGCGTCGGGCAACTGCAACGCTTGCACCTCACCGACATCCGCGACGGCAGACTCCACCTCGACGGCCGCGTCATCGTGCTCGCTGAACCCGTTCGCGAACGCCTCAGCCGATACCTCGACCACCGCGCCCACCGCTGGCCCAACACCGTCAACCCTCACCTGTTCCTGCACTTCCGCAGTGCGACCCGCAACGACCCCGTCGGCAAACGCTGGATCTGGCTCACCCTCGGACCGGGACTGTCTCCCACAGCCGTCCGCGAAGACCGCATCCTCGACGAGGCCCACGCCACCCACGGCGACGTCCGCCAGCTGGCCGACCTGTTCGGACTCAGCATCAAAGCCGGCACCCGTTACACCGCAACCGTCGACCATCCTGACCTCGTCCACTCCGAACAGGACTGAGCAACGCACCGGTCCACGAGCACCAGTTCGCGAACCGGAACCATCAACTACCCTCATCGCGCACCACCCCGCTCCAGTTCGAGCCAGGCATGCCTTCAGAATTCCCGAACCTGAGAGATACGGACCGCCAGAGGTCGATCGGTTCAACTGAGGTGGCCGACAGTGTTCTGCTGGTGGGGATGCCGAGGATGAGTGCGTCGCGGAGGTCCAGGTCGCAGGACACGGTGACCGAGACGGTGCCGCCGGGCCGCGGACCGCGGGTGGAGGTGCTCACGGACAGAGACGCGCAGGGCATGTCCGTGGAGGACAGGGTGCTGGTGGCGGTGGACTCGGCGGCGGCGGTCGCGGCGGCCGGGGTGCGTTCGATGCTGGCGGCGCGGGCGGCTTGGTGGGCGGCGTTGTCGATGCGGATGCGGGCGTCCACGCCTCGGTGGATGACCACGCCGACGAACACGAGCAGCATGACGAGCAGCGGCGCGGCGATGGTGATCTCGGCTGCCACGGCGCCGTCGTCGGCGTGCCACCACGCCACCCAACCCCGCAGGCCGGGTTTCGGCCCGCGGCCGTCGCGCTGCCCGGGCAGTGCAGTGGTGGGCATCGTTGTCACCTGCCGGCCAGGTCGGGGACGAACCGTTCCACTGACCCGGTTACGGTGCTGTGGACGGGAATCCGCACGAACGGGAGCACGGCCGCGGTGATGCCGGTGACCTCGACGGTGGCGCGTTCGGCAGTGCGCACGACGCTGACCCGCGGGTTGGTGAGTGGCCCGTCGCCGAGATCGGCGAGTATCTCGCGGGCGCGGGTGATGCCGTCGGCGGCTGTCGCGGTGTGGACGCGGGTCGCGGCGAGTCCTTGGGTGGCGGCGGCTTTCGCGGTGTTGGTCGCATGCACCCACATCGCGGCCTGGACGATCAGCAGGAGCGTCACCAGCAGCAGGGGCGCAGCGATGACGAGTTCGGTGCTCATCGAGCCACGCTCAGCATCACATAACCCACCCCGACACCCCGGTCGGCTCCGAGGTTGGTGCCGAGGTCGATGTTGTTGGCCGCGCTCTGGACTTTCGCCGCGATGATGCCGATGGCCAGCAGAGCGCCGATCACGAGCAGTGCGGTGGTGAGCACGGTCTCGGAGGTGTAGCCGGCGTCGGGCTCCTCGTTCAGCTTGTGCCAACGGGTTTTCAGCTGGCGGGTGAGCTGGATGATGGGTGTCCACATTGGTCTCCTCCTAGATGTGGGGTCGTGTATTCAGGTCGTGTGGGTTCACAGTCCGTTGAGGATCTGGGTGACGGCGGGGTAGGCGATGAAGGTCAGGAAACCGAGGAACAGCGCCATCATCGGGAGGCTGAGACGTTCGGTGGCGGTGTTCGCTTGGCCTTCGGCGTCGGTGAGTTGATGAGCACGCAGGGCAGCGGCTTTGGCGGTGAGGGACTTGCGGACCTTGGCGCCTTCGGTGCCGGCGAGGGACACCGAGGCGGCGAGTTCGGTGAGTTCGGTGATGTCGAGGTCGCGGCCGAGGTCACCGAGGGTTGACCAGGGTGTGGTGCGGGTGAGTCTGGCGGTGGCGAGCGCGCGGTGAAGGTGGTCGAAGGCCCAGCCCTGGCCGATGGACACCGCCCCGTTCAGGGCGCTGTCCACACCAGCACCGCCGGCCAGGGAGATCACCACAAGGTCGAGGAAGGTGGACAGGGCATGCCGGAACTCCGCCCGCCGCCGCGCCGCGTGCTTTCGGACTCGGAGGTCGGGCAACAGGAACCCGGCCAGGGTGCCGCCGACAGTGAACGCGAGCGGGAGCTGGAGGCCGACCTCGGCGCCCGCCGCGGTGAGGCCGGTGACCACGACGCTGGGGGCGAGGATGCCGCCCAGAGTCCAGAGGACGGTCTCGGTGAGGAAGTCCTCGCGGTCACGGTCGAGGACCGCGAGGTCCCGAACCGTCGCAGGCCTGGGAAGGCCCAGCCGGTGAAGCAACACCGTGGCGGGGCGGGTGAGCCTGGTCAACCACCGCGCGTGGGTGCGCGCCTGGGTGGTTGTGGTGGAGGGCGGGGGTGGTGGTTCGGTGCTTGCGCGCAGCACGGCGTTCAGCGCCGGGCGGGGAGGGACGAGCCAGATGGCGAGTGCCCACAGGCCGGCGCCGAGCCCGGCGCCCAGCCCCAGAACGAGTCCGAAGTCCACCGCGGGGGTCATGGTCGCGGGGTTCATGGTGTGGTGCCCGGTGCGGGGATGAGCAGGCGGGGAGGTTCGGTGAAGGCGGCGATCGTGGTGAGGGCGAGGAACCCGAGGGTGAACAGGCCGCCGACCGCGAGGAGTACGAGTTGGCCGGTGGCGGTGTCGTAGGCGACGAGGTAGTCGCGGTTGAGCACCACGAGCAGGCCGGCGAAGCCCAGGGTGGCGCCGGTGATGATGCGGACGCTGGTGCGGACGCGGGCACGGCTGGCGTCGACTCGCATTCGCATGGTGGCCTGGTCGCGAGCGGTCGCCGCGAGTGAGCCGAGGAGGGTCGGCCAGAGCGCGGGCCTGGTGGGTGGCGGCCAGCAGCAGGGAGGAGATCACCAGGTCCGCGGTGGGGTCGGCGAGGTCGTCGGCCAGCAGCCGCAGGCTGGGTGCGAGGCGGTGGCCGGTTTCCAGCCGGACCGCGAGCGCGGTGATCTCGGTGTGGATCGCGGCCGGAGCCACGGGTGCGCTGGCGAGGATGGCCTGCTCGAGACCGGCCGCGGCGGCGAGGGTGTCGCGCAGCATCTCCGCCCAGGTCGCGATCGCCTCGATACGCGCGACTCGGCGGGCGTGTGCTGTGTTGGAGCCGAGGATGGTGGGCAACGTCCAGACAGCGAAGGTGATCAGACAGGCGCCGACGACCCATCCGGTGAACACTCCCCCGGCGGCGCCGGCGACCACCGCGACGAGTGCCCGCGTTCGGTGCCGCTCGATCACCACACGCGCACTGCGGCACCGACCACGCGACGGCGGTGGTGGGGTGCGCCGCCAGCCACGCAGGACCAGCCACAAGCCGGTGCCGAATCCTGCGCCGAGGAAAGCGAACAACACGGTCGTCATCGACGCCACCGGTCCTCAACGGACTCCAGGAACGCGGGGTCGAGTCCAGAGTCGTTGAGTAGCCGCAGGGTTTCGGTGCGCAACGCACCGGCCACGGGAACAGCGCGGCGGTCGGGTCCTGGGCGGTAGACCTCGTTGGAGATGACCTGATCGCCCTCCGCGCCGACAACCTCCCGAATGGACGAGACGACACGGGTGGTCCCGTCGGTGGCGTGAGCGAGGTGGACGATGAAATGCACCGCGCCACCAACGAGCAGGTTGGTCGCCTCCAACGGAAGGCGGTCGGCTCCCAACGCCGCGTAAGAGGCGAGCCGGGTGAACGCGCTACGGGACGACGAGGCGTGCAGGGTGGCCAGGGAGCCGTCGTTGCCCTGGGACATCGCCAAACACATCGGTACCACCTCGGGGCCGCGGATCTCGCCGACGATCACCCGGTCCGGGCTCATCCGCAACGCCCACCGGACGAGGTCGGCTTGGGTGACCGCGCCCTCGCCTTCGATGTTGGCCTCCCGCGCCTGGAGGGAGACGACGTCGGCGTGGGCGGCGGGATCGCGGTCCAGGCCGAGTTCGCGGGTGTCCTCAATGGTCACCAGGCGTTCCATCGGGTCGATCTCGCTGGCCAACGCCCGCAGCATCGTCGTTTTCCCGATGCTGGTGCCGCCGGTGACGATGATGTTCCGGCGGGCGCGGACCAGAGCGGCGAGAAACGTACGGAGTCCGATGTCGACAGTGCCCAGACCGGCGAGGTCAGCCAAAGTGACGGTGCGGTAGCGGTGCCGGCGGATCGACAACGCCGGCCGACCACCAGCGGTCAGGGCGATCACCGCGAACATCCGCTCCCCACCCGGAAGCTCCACACTCACAGCCGGACTGCCCCGATCGAGACGACGTTCCTCGCTGGAATCGCGAGCGGCGATCGTGCGAACAAGGTCGACCAACGCGGCATCGGAGTCGGCCACGGGCGCGAGCTGGGCTCGGCGGCCGCCGGTGTACTGGACCAGGACCCGGTCGTGACCGTTGATATTGATCGTTTCGATGTCCGGGTCGTCCAGCAACGGCTGCAGCCCGGCCATGCCGAACAGTTCGTTGAGCACCTCGACCACCACCCGCTGCTCAACATCGGGCGCCAGCAGCAGACGGTTCTCCCGCAACTCGCGTTCACTGTGGACGCGGACCGCGTCGTTGAGGATCCGGCGCGCCAACTCCTCCCGCCGCGCCGACGAGACCGGGGGTTCGCCGGCGTGTCGGGCGGCGTCGACCTCGGTCGGCAGCTGACGGGCGAGTTCTTGTCGTAGGTGGGTGCGGAGACGATCACTGGCGGACGTGGGCCGGTGCTGGGCGGTGGTCACGGTCGGTCCTCCAGATCGACGGCGGCGCGCCAGCGGGTGTCGAACCCCATCACGGGCACCGATGTCTCACGCGCCGGCACCAGAGGCGGCGCAGCGGATTGCGAGTGTGCGGTGAGGGACCGGGCCAGACGGTGCGTGACTCGGCCGAGGGCGGAGCGGGTCGGGCCGCGGCGCGGGCCAAGACCACCGCCGCCGAACGCGCGGGCGCCGCGCTGATCCAACGGGATCGTGGCCATGACCGGGATACCGAGCCCGCGGGTAACCTCGGCAGCCGAATAACCAGGACCGACCAGCAGCAGCCCGGGGCGCATTGCCCAGAGGTCGACCTTCTCCAGCCCGGTGGCCAAGCTCATCAGGTCCTCGGTCTGGGGCCGCACGAGCAGCAGCACCCGGTCCGCGTCCCGGGCGATGGACAGCGCCGGGGAAGCGTGGTCGAATCGGCCGCAGTCGGCGATCACGACCCGGTCCGGCGGAGACGCGGCGGCCCGCAGGACCGACACCGCGCCACGGCGGCTGTCGAGCAGGGTGTGGAGCGCGGCCCGGGTGTAGTCCGCCCCCGGCGGAGCCACAACCGTGGGCAGCCCACCAGGCAGGTGCTGGACGTGGGACCACAGCAGGTCCGGTGTCGTGGTTCGGCGGGCCGCGGCCGTGAGACTGACCAGACCCGGCGAGGGCACGAGCCGGAACCGCCCCAGCAGGCTGCCGCCGGACGGGTCGCACTCGACCACGACCGGACGTGCCGGCGCCGGCCAGCGCGCGGCCAACGCGAGAGCCACCGTCGTCACCCCGGGTGAACCCTTCAGCGAGCAGACCGCGATCAACATCACCGATCACCGCCCGCCACCACAACAACCGAAAGCCGCCCGACCGGGACCGCCGCCACGGCCCGCGCGTCGTCCTCGTCCAACTCGACCGACACGACGAGCTGATCGGTGCTGGTGCCGGACGTGACACCGAGAACGACCCCCGTCCACTCGACGCCCGCCGAGTCGCCGGCAGGTTGGTCCGCGATGCCAGTCGGGTCGGCCGACATGACCACGAACACGCTGGCGCCCGCGGTGAGATCGGGCGTGACCTGACCAGGCTGGAGCGCCAACGCCGCGACCGCCCGCCCAGCGGCGGGGACCGGGGCAGCGCCGAGCACGCCTCGAGGAAGCAACACCCCCGCCGGCAAGCTCGCCGCCACCGGCATCCCGATCACCGACGAAACGTCCTCGACGGGGATCGCGTCCACACCGCCCTCGACCGCGATCGCGACCTCACGAAGGTCAGCCCGTTCCAGCACGTGACCGAGCGCGACCGGCCGCGCCAGCATGAGCGCGCCGCGC
>NZ_BAAGXS010000057.1:0-161020 GCF_054779715.1 Actinophytocola sediminis
GCGGATGAGCGGGCGGCGCGGCGGGAGGAGTGGGCGGCGGCGCGGCGCGCGGCCGGGGCGGTGCCGGTGGCGCGGGAGCTGACGCGGGTCACCCGGTTGGTGGCCGACGCCGAGGCGACGATGGCCGAACGGTTCGCCGAGCTGCCGGCCGAGGTGCACGCGGATCGGTTGTCACGACTGGGTTCCAACGGGCAACCGGTGGCGGAGAACGCGGCCGGCGGCTGGGCGCGGGTCGCGGCCGGGCGGTCGCGGGAGGAGGCCGGGGCGCTCACGGCGCTGGTGGCCGAGTCCCGCGAGCAGGAGGCCGATCAGGACGCGCTCGCCGGGTTGGCCGGGTCGCTTCGTCGGGCGCGGACGGCCGTCGAGGAATGCGCTGCGCGGCTTTCCCTGCTGCCAGAGGAGATCCAGCAGAGTCGGGAACGGCTCGGGGAGGCCGTTCGTGCAGCGGACTCGCTGTCCGACCTACTGTCCACAAAGGACGAACTGGCGGCGCTCGCCAAGGACGCGGCCAGGATTCCGCTGGCGGAGACCAGCGTGGCAACCGCGACCGCCGCACACTCGGCGGCGGTCGACGAGCATCAGGACGCGCGCGACGCCTGGCAGGACATCCGGCAGCGGCGACTGACCGGCATGGCCGCCGAACTGGCCGGCGCGCTCGCCGACGGGCAGCCCTGCCCGGTCTGCGGATCCGGCGACCATCCGGCACCGGCAGAAGGCGAGGTCGGCCGGGTCACCGCACAGGACGAACAGGACGCCGAGCACCGGGAACAGCGTGCGCACGCCGCCAGGAACACGGCCAAGGACGCGCTGGCCGAGGCACAACGGCGGCTCGCGTCCCTCCAGGAACGCGTCGCCGGCCGGGATGCCAGGACGGCGTTGGCCGCCGCGGTGGCCGCCCACGCCGACGCGTCGGCGCTGGCCGCGGAGCGACACCGGTTGCGCGAGCGGGTGGACACCCTCGAACACGAGGCAACGGAACTGGGCACCCGCCGGCTCGACGCGGAGAAGAAGGCCGCCGGGTACGCGCGGGAGCGGGTGGTGCTGGCCGAGCGGATCGACCAGCGGTCGGTACGCCTGGAGCAGGCGCGGGGAGCGCAGGCCGACGTCGCCGCGCGGCGGGATCACCTGCTCGACACCGCCGAGCGGCTCGACGCGCTGGCCGAGGCGATGGCCGCGCTGGACTCGGCGGAGGCCAGGGCCAAGGAGCAGCGGGCCGTGCTGGCGAAGGCGGTGGCGGAGGCGGGGTTCGACGACGCCGACGCGGCAGCACGCGCCGCACTCCCCGACCAGGTGATGGCGCGGATCGAGCGGGAACTGGACGACGCGCGGGCGCGGGCGGCGGGCGCGCGGCAGGTGCTGGCCGCGCTCGGCGATGTCGACCCGACGCTCGACGTGCCCGCCGGCGCGGCGGCGGACGCCCTGACCCAGGCCAGAGAGACCTTCGAGCAGGCGAAGGTGGACGAGCAGGTGGCGCGGGCGACGCTGGCCGACGTGGCGGAGCTCGCGACGCGGCTGCGGGCGGCGTGGACGGCGCTCGCACCGGCGGAGGCCGAGTACGAAGAGTTGTCCGCGCTCACTGATGTGGTGAACGGTCGGGGGCAGAACGCGCGGAAGATGTCACTGCGCGCGTATGTGTTGGCGTCGCGGCTGGAGGAGGTCGCGGTGGCGGCCAGCGCCCGGCTGCGGCGGATGAGCGACGACCGGTTCTCCTTCGTACACAGCGACGCCGCCGGCCCGAGGGGCAGGCGCGGCGGGCTCGGCCTGGACGTGCTGGACGACTACTCCGGGCAGGTCCGGCCGGCGAAGACGCTCTCCGGCGGGGAGACCTTCCTCGCGTCGCTGGCACTGGCGTTGGGGCTGGCCGACGTCGTCGCGGCGGAGACCGGCGGAGCGCTGCTGGACACGCTGTTCGTCGACGAGGGGTTCGGCATGCTCGACGCGAACACCCTCGACGAGGTGATGAACACGCTGGACGAACTGCGGGCCGGCGGGCGGGTGGTCGGCCTGGTGTCGCATGTGGAGGAACTGCGGCAGCGCATCCCGACCCGGCTGCGCGTGCGCAAGTCGCGCACCGGGTCGTCGGTCGAGTTGATCGCCTGAGCTCAGTCCTCGACCGGGGTCGGGATGACCAGGTCCGCGGTGTCCCGGGTGGCGTTGATCAGCACGGCGTTGCGTTCGTCGGAGCCCAGGGTGCGTTCGTCGGCCTCCTCCGGGGTTCTGCCGTAGGCCTCGTGCCGGTAGCGCAGCCACGTGCGTCGTAAGTTCTCCTCCGGGGCGAGAAACCAGCACTCGTCGAGCAGGGGACGAACTCGACGCCACGGGTCGTCGGGAAGCAGCAGGTAATTCCCCTCGGTGACCACCAGGCGGATTTCCGGCGCGATGGGGACCGCGCAGGCGATGGGTTCCTCCAGATCCCGGCGAAACCGGGGGGCGTACACGATCTCGTTGGCGGGGTTGGTTTTCAGCCGGTCCAACAGGTGCACGTAACCGGCCGCGTCGAAGGTGTCCGGGGCGCCTTTTCTCGCGGTTCGGTCCAGTCGGTCCAGTTCGGCCTTGGCCAGGTGGAAACCGTCCATACCGAGGTGTGCCGCACCCGGGCCGAGTTCGGTTGCCAGGCGTTCGGCGAGGGTGGATTTGCCGGCTCCCGGCGGCCCGCAGATACCGAGAATGGCGCGTTCCGCGCGCATCAGTGTTTCGGCCCTGGCGAGCAGGTCGGCGAACTTCACGGCACCAGCCTCCGCATCGACGGCATCCACGAGCGCGGGCCCGCGTGCGCGATGCGCACGCCGGCCGCGCGGTTGGCGAACTCGATCAGCCCCGGTAACTCCGCTGCGGTCGGCACCCGGCCGAGCCTGGCGACCGCGAGTGCCGCGGCACCGTGCCAGACATCGCCAGCGCCCGCCGTGTCACGCACCGCCACCTCGGGGACCGGGACCTCCCCGCGCGTGCCAGAAGCCGTCCACCGGACCGGATCCGGCCCCGCCGTGCGGATCACGACCGGGTTGACCAGCGGCGCCGGGGACGCGAACGTCGCCGAGCACGCGCAGACGTCCACCAGTTCGAGCAGCTCGGCCATCACCGGCCGCCAGCTCCCCGCGTCGAGCACCACCGGCACTCCCGCCGCCCTGGCCGCGCGCGCCGCCCGCAGCGCCAGCTCCGGATGGTGACCGTCGAGCAGCAGCGCGCCCGCCCCGGTCAGGTCGACGTCCGCCACCGCCGTGACACCCGCCGCGTTGGCCGACACCACGGTCCGCTCGCCGTCCGAGTCGCGCACCGAGACCGCGCTCACCGGCGGCGGCGCCACCCGCTGCGGGAGGACGTCGGTGACCCGTACGCCGCAGTCGGTCAGGTCCTGGAAAGCCAACCGTGCCAACGGATGTGAACCGAGCACAGTGGACAGTCCGGCCCGGCCGCCGAGCGCGGACACGGCGACCGCGGCGTTGGCCGCCGGCCCGCCGGCGGCCAGCTCGACCGAGATGGACTGCACCTTCTGGCCGGGCGCCGGCAGCCGCTCGACCCGCTGCACGAGGTCGACCGTGCACAGACCGACCGCGACGACCACGGGGTCTCCGGCGAGCACCTGCTGACCTCCATGACGAGCCGGTTGGTGATCTCTGTATGGTCTGCGCAACCGTTTGCGCAATCGCTTGCGTTCTGATCGATCTGGAGCCTGCCGTGGTCACCATGCGAGACATCGCCGAACTCGCCGGCGTGTCCATCACCACGGTCTCGCACGTGGTGAACTCGACCAGATCGGTCGCGCCGGAGACCAAGGCGCGGGTGCTCGACGCGATCGAACGGACGGGCTACACCGGGGACGCTATCGCGCGCTCGCTGGTCACCGGCGGCACCCGGTCCCTCGGCGTGGCCATTTCCCTGGCCACGAACCCGTACTTCGCCGATCTGATCCGCGCCATCGAGCACGAGACCACCCGATCGGGTTACACCCTGGTGCTCGCGGACACCCACGACGAGCCGGACACCGAGCAGTTGGCGATCCGCAAGCTGCGCTCCCGCCGGGTGGACGGGCTGATCCTGACGCCATCGCCGCGCGCCTCCGGCACCGTGCTGCCGGACCTGGACAAGCTCGGCATCCCGATCGTGCTCCTCGACCGGTTGACCACCAGCCAGCAGATCGACCAGGTCGGCCCGGAGAACGTCTACGCGGCGTCCGGGCTGGTGCGCCATCTGGCCGATCTCGGGCATCGGCGGATCGGGATGATCAGCGGCGCGGCGGCGCTGGCGACGACCACGGAGCGGGTGCTCGGCTACCGGCTCGGGCTCGGCCGCTCGCGGCTCACCTGGGACCCGGCGCTCGTGGTCGGCGGAGACGCGGCCGGGGACGGGTTGGCGCCGCTGCTGGATCTCGACGACCCGCCGACCGCGGTGATCGCGGGCAGCAACGCGATGCTGGTCAGCGTGCTGCGGGAGTGCCGGCAGCGCGGGCTGCGGGTCGGGCGGGACCTGGCCGTGGTCGGGTACGACGAGGTCGAGTGGGCGGAGTTGCTCGATCCACCGGTGACGACCGTGGCGCAGCCGGTCGAGGAGATGGGGCGGACGGCCGTGCGGCTGCTGCTGGAACGCATCGCCGACCCGGACCGGACCGCGGTCACCAAACGGCTGCCGACGACGTTCCTGCACCGGCACTCGTGTGGCTGTCCGTGAGATTTCACCAAACCGCGACCCACGCCACCGGCGAGAACTGCTAGAAATCCACTGTGGATGGGGAGAGACCTGTAGCTGTCCGAGTCGCCGTGGCGATCGGACTGGGGGTGGCCGGGGTCGCGGCACTGGTGGTCGCGTGGGCACTCGGCAACGATTTCGTCGAGCCGACACCGGCGCCGGGGTGGACCAGGGCCGGCACGGTCGTGCTGATCCTGGTGCTGACGCCGCTGGTGTGGACGCGGCGCCGGGCGGTGGTGCTCACCGCGGCGGTGGTGGCGCTCGCCGTGACCGTGCTCGCCGTGCTCGGGTTCTTCGACCAGTACAGCCGCGGTTTCCCCGGCAGGGCAACGGTTGTCGCGGCACTCGGCGGCCTCGCGGTGACCGTGGGCGCGCTGCTCGCCGTGCGAGGCGGCCCGCGCGCTGGGCGGCGGCCGGTCACCGTTGGCGCGTTCCTCCTGGTCCCCGTGGTCGCGACGCCACTCGCGCTGGCCGCACCGGGACTGCCGGTCGAGGCCACCACGGCGGGCGCGGTCGAGGCCGCGGCCCTGCCGGCCTCGGTGTCCGAGGTGGCGTGGTCGACCGGGCTCGACGGCCAGGTGCGGGACGTCGTGGCGGCGGGCGCGGGGGTGGTGGTGCTGCTGACCGACGGCGTGGTGGCGCTCGACGGGCAGACCGGTGACCTCCGGTGGCGGCGGACGCGGCACGGCGCCCAGGCCGAGCAGCTCGGCGCGAGCCCGGACGGCAGGACCGTGGTGGTCGAGTTCCAGCCGCGCGACCTGTCGCCTGGCACGCGGCGCGACCGGTCTCCGGTCGCGCGTGAGGTCATCGACGCGTTCACCGGCGAGGTCCGGTTCACCACCGAGGACGTCGCCGAGGAGCGTCCACCCTTCTTCGTCACCCCGGTGACCGACAACTCCTACGTCGGCGCCACCGCCGACGAGCAGGAGTTCTTCGGCAACTCGCTGACCGACGGCACGCGGCTGTGGTCCTACCGCCCGCCCCGCGACTGCCAGCTGATGTCCGAACGGACCGCGCAGCTCGCCGTGGCGGCCGGGATGCTGCTGCCGTTGGCCTGCGGCACGCACGACGGCTCGTGGGTGTTCACCGAGTTCCGCTATGTCCTGGTGGACGGCAGAACGGGTGACGTGCGCTGGGAGCACCGGATGCGGATGCCGAAGCCGACCGACGCCATCGACGTCCTCGGTGAGCTGGCGCCTGACCGCCGGCTCGTCGCCCTGCACTTCGTGACGGACGGGTCCACGAACCGGTCGACCGCCGCGATACTCGACGTCGGCACCGGGGACCCACTCCCGTTCGCCACGCCGGTGCAGTTGCTGGCGGGCGGGATCGGCGTGCTGCGGACGCGCGCGAGCGACCAGTACCGGCTCATCGACGTGACGACCGGTGAGACGGTGCCGGGCAAGGACGACCTCCGGCAGTGCGCGGCGACCTACTTCGGCGCGTTCCTCGACGCGGGTGTGGTGTGCGTGAGCCCGGCGTTGACGGGGGTCGACCGGCCCATCAACTTCGACCGCCTCGTCGAGACCGGCCGGATCGAGTTGGCTGTCGGCACCTACGAGTCGCAGGAGACGCACCTGGTGCCGGTCACGCTCGGCCCACCGCACAACCGGCTCGGCAGCGACGAGGGGCTCTTCGCGGTCGCCGCGCCGGGCGCGGTCGTGGTCGCCGCCCCACTGGTGACGGCGAACGACGCCCCGGTTCAGGTCGTCGGCCTGCGCTGACGATCAGCCAAGCTGGTATCGGTACACGGTTTTCTCCGGTGCCGGCGCGGCGCCGAGCTTTTCGTAGAAGCGGGCAGCGGCCACATTGGACTTGTCGGCCGTCCACTCCACGCGACGACAGCCCGCGTCCCTGGCCAGGTCGAATATCCGCTGCAGCAGAACACGTCCGACCCCGGTGCGCCGGCTTTCCTTGGCCACATACAGCTCTTTGAGATAAAGCGACCGACTCGAACCCGAGGCGGGCCACAGAAAAGAGTAGGCAGCGAACCCAAGTGGCTCACCCGCGTCATTTCGCGCGATGATCGCCTGCGCTGACGGTGAGTTCCCGGTGAGCGCCGACCTGGTCTGCGCCGTGCGCACGGTCGCCGATTCCAGCACAGCGTCCCGGTAGAACACATCCAACTCGTTGAGCAGCGCCACGATATCGACGAGATCGTCGGCAAGCACCTTGGTCACCCGGACATCTCGGGACGTCATCTACTTCCCCTCCTGGATCGACACGCTCGCTCGCTGGTTGCGAGCGAGACATGTAACCGCTATAACTGGTTACATGGCACTGAGCTGGAAGCTGGTCATCGACAGCACGAACGCGGCCGCGCTCGCGGACTTCTGGGCCTCGGCCCTGGAGTACCAGGTGGAGGATCCGAGCGCGCTCATCGAGCAACTGCTGGCCGCCGGGCACATCGGCGCGGACGCGGTCCTCGACCACGGTGGGCGCAGGACGTTCCGGGGCTTCGCCGGGGTCCGCCATCCCGACGACCCGTTCGACCAGACCAGCGGCACCGGCCTCGGCCGGCGGCTGCTGTTCCAGGACGTGCCGGAGCCCAAGGCCGGCAAGAACCGGCTGCACATCGACATCCACAGCGGGCAGGGCGGCCTCGAGCAGCTGGTCACCCGCCTGGAGAGCCTCGGCGCGACCCGCGTCCAGGAGTTCGACAAGGGACCAGCAGGGCACTGGTGGATCATGCGGGACCCCGAGGGCAACGAGTTCTGCGCCGCCTAGCACGTACGGCCCGAATGTCGCGTCCGGCCGCGGCAGGCACCGCACAACGCCCTGAATGGGTCATTCAGGGCGTTGAACGTCGCCAATGCCCCATTCAGGGCATGGGTCAGGCCGCGCGCCACAGGTGCAGGCCGGCGTAGGAACGCCACGGCCGCCAGGCGTTCGCGTGCGCCGCCAGGTCCTTCGGGGTGTTCGGCAGTCCCAGCGCCGCGGCGCCGTTGCGTACCGCGACATCTGTGGACAGCAACACGTCCGGCGCACCGAGCACCCGCATCGCGACATACCCCGCCGTCCACGGCCCCACCCCGGAGAACGCCCGCAGCGCACCGGAAAGCTCCTCCTCGTCCGCCCCGACGTGCACCTCCAGGTCACCGGCGGCCAACGCCGCGTTGACCATCAGCACGGTGTCGATCCGCTGCCGGGGACCGGTGAGCACCTCCGCCCCCCTGGCGGCGATCGTCGCCGGCGCGGGGAACACCGTGGTCAACGTGTCGTCCGAAGTGGACAGTGGGTCGCCGAGCGCGGCGGCCAGCCTGCCCAGTGCCGTCCGCGCGGCGGCCACCGAGATCTGCTGGCCGATCAACGCCCTGGTCACGATCTCCGCGTCGTCCACACAGCCGGGCAGCCGGATGCCGGGCACCGCCGCCACCGACGCGGCCAGCGCCGGGTCCGCGCCGAGCACCTCGTCGGCCGCCCTCGGGTCGGCGTCCAGGTCGAACAGCCTGCGCAGCCGGGACACCGCGCTGCCGAGATCGCGCAGGTCGGTCAGCCGCAGCGTGCAGTCCAGGTGTCCGTCGGCCGGTCGCACCCGCGCGGTCCCGGTGCCGTGCGCCAGGCGCAACGTCCGCGCGTACTCACCGTCCACAACGGACTCCACACCCGGGATCGCGCGCGCGGCCAGGAACGCGAAGATGCCGGCGGCGTCGTACGGCTCGCGGTAGGGCAACCGCAGGGTCACCTTGCCGGCCGCGGGCGCCGCGGTCCTGGACCGCCGCCGCGCGGCCACCCGCAGCCCCGAGGGCGTGCTGGCGAACACCGCGCGCGTGGTGTCGTTGAACTGCCGCACGCTCGCGAACCCGGCCGCGAACGCGATGTCGGCGAAGCCGAGATCGGTCGTCTCGATCAGCAGGCGCGCCGAGTGCGCCCGGTGCGCGCGGGCCAGCGCCAGCGGGCCGGCACCGAGCTCAGCGGCCAGCACCCGGCTCAGGTGCCGCTCCGAGTACCCCACCCGGCGGGCCAGGCCGGGCACCCCCTCGCGCTCCACCACCCCGTCGCTGATCAGCCGCATCGCCCGGCCGGCCAGGTCGGCGCGCAGGTTCCACTCCGGCGAGCCGGGCACCGAGTCCGGCAGGCACCGCCGGCACGCGCGGAACCCGGCCTGCTGCGCGGCGGCCGCGGTGGGGAAGAACATCATGTTGTGCCGCTTGGGCGTGATGGCCGGGCAGGACGGCCGGCAGTAGATCCGGGTGGTCCGCACGGCCACGATGAACTGGCCGTCGAACCGCGCGTCCCTGGACGCCGATGCCCGGTAGCCCTGCTCTTCGTCGATTCGCACGACACCCATACTGCCTGCGCAAACGGGCGTCAGCTAGCGGGAAACAGACATGGAAAGGGCCGCCCCCGGCCAACGCCGGGAGCGGCCCTTCGCCGCCGACAAAACTACGACGTGACGGCCTTGACCACCACATCACCGGTGCCAACCAACGCGCCCGCGTCGGTCAGCACCTGCACGTTGCCGAGCAGCACCCGACCGGCCGCGGGCGCCGCCTGCGGGGTCAGCGTGCCGGCCACCGTCCACGACGCGCCACCAGGCCGCGCCGCGTTGCTGTCGGTGACCGCCAGCGTGCCGAACGACGGGCTGGTGAACACGTCCACGTAGTCGTAGGTGGTGGTGCCCGCCGGCACCGCGTACCCGACCACCAGCACGACCCACGCGCCCGGCGTCGGGTTCGCGATCCGGACCTCTTCCTCCGAGTCGCCGTCGGCGGTGACCCCGGCCTCGACACACGTGCCCGACGTGCAGTTGAACACGTACAGGTCGAGGTCGGCGCCGAGGTCGGCGGTGTTGCCGATCTTGGCCCGCAGCGAGGTCGCACCCGCACCGACGGTGACCGGGAACTGCTGCTGCGCGCCGTCGGCGATGGTCGGCGTGTCGACCTTGGCACTGCCGAGCGCCGTGCCGGTCGCCCGCCCGGTGAACGCACCGAACGCGTTGGTCAGCGTGTACTCCCGCGCGATCGGCTGGCCGGCGGCGGCCGAGTCGATGGTGTCCGGATCCGGCGACACCGTCGCGCCGAGCACCGAGGCGGTCAGCGTGTACTTCGCGACCGCCGCGTCCGAGGTCCGCCGGGCCTCGACCACGATCTCCCACACACCGGTCAGCGGATCGGTGTACGTGCGGCTGCTCGGGTCACCGGCGTCGCACGCGTTGGCCGGCGGCACCGGCGGGTTGTAGCAGTTGGGCGTCGAGTTGTCCTCGATGCCGACCCCGTACGGGTGGAACCGCAGGAACCGGATCTGGCCCGCGCCCTCCCCGGTGCCGCCGCCGGTCAGGTCGACCTTCAGCGCCGGGGTGTTCGCCGGGACCCGGACGAAGTAGCTGTCGGTCTCGTTGCGCCCGATCTGGCCGCCGTGGCGGACCTGGTAGCCGTTGGACGCGGTGAAGTCGTCCGCGGCGATCACCGTGTTCATCGTCTGGTACTCGATGCCGGTGGTCGTCGGGCTGTCCAGGTTCAGGATCGCCGAGTGGATGCCGGTGCTGCGCGGGTTGATCGTCACCCGGTACTTCACCGCCGAGTTCTTCGGCAGCGTCACCGTCGGACTCGAGCTGAACGTGCCGTCGTTGCCGACCCACTTCGCCTGGTAGGTCACCGCGTGGTTGGGCCCGGACGTGCGCTTGAACGTGTACTCGCGGGTGTAGCGGTCACCCTTGGCCACGTCCTCGCGGTCGTTGATGCCCACCCCGACGCCCGGCGTGGCCAGGAAGTCCTTCAGCACGGTGTTCACCGGCACCGCCGAGGAGATGTCCACGGTGTCGATGTTCGCCTTCAGCGCGTTCCAGGCCTTCTGCGTGTTGATCAGGCCGTTGCCCTGCTCGTAGGCGCCGTAGCCGGGGATGAACCTGGCCGTCGAGGTCAGCGCCTGGCGCAGTTGCGCCGGGCTGTGCTCGACCCCGCGCGCCAGCGCGGCGCTGACCAGCAGCGCGCCGACCCCGGCGGCCTGTGGCGAGGCCATCGACGTGCCGTTGAGCATGCTGTAGCCGGGCGGCAGCTCGTAGGTGCCGACCAGCGGCCCGCCCGCCATGAACATCGGCGTCGGCGAGATCGCCGAGCCGGGCGCGATCAGGTTCGGCTTGAACCCGCCGTCCTCGCGCGGACCGCGCGAGGAGAAGCCGTGCAGGTTCTCCTCCTGCCGGGCGTCCGAGCCGTAGTTGCGCTGCCAGGTCGCCTTGGTGATGTAGGAGCCGACGCTGATCACCTTGTCGGCCGTCGACGGGAAGCCGACGGTGTTCACGCCCGCGCCGGAGTTGCCGGCGGAGATGAACATCTGCACGTCCTGGGTCTCGATCAGCTCGTTGTAGAGCTTCTCCAGGACCGTCTGGCCGTCGTTGATCAGGTCGAGGCCGCCGATCGACATGTTGATCACGTCGACGTCCGCCTCGGTCGCGGCGTAGATCATGCCCTCGGTCATGGCGTGCACGGTGCAGCCGGCGACGAACAGGCAGGCGCGCACCGACACCAGCTTCGCGCCGGGGGCCGCGCCGGACATCTTGCCGCCGAACATGCCGTTGGCCGCCACGATGCCGGCCACGTGCGTGCCGTGGTCGCCGGAGACGATGCCGATGTTGACCGACTCGGTGTCCGGGTTGGTCTGCACGACGAACGGCAGCTCCTCGGCGACCGCGGTCGACGGGTTGTCCTCACCGAAGGTGCCGACGTCCCGGCTGACCTTGAAGTCGGTCATCGCCTGCTCGTCGGCGAAGTCCTTGTTCTGGTTGGTGTCCACCCAGACCTGGCCGCTGCTCGGGTCCCACAGCACGCCGAAGGTGCCGATGCTGCCCGCCGGGTTGCCGTCGCGGTCGACGTCCTGGCCGATGGCGCCGGCCAGCCGGGGGTCGCGCTCGTTGAACACGCCGTAGCGGTAGCCGGACGGCTGACCCGGCGCGGGACTCGACATGTCGATCCACGTCGGGTCGTTGTCGTTGTTCACGCCGCCGTCGAAGCCGGGGTCGGTCGCGGTGACCCAGTCGACGATCTTGTCCTCGCCGGTGGTCGTGGTGGCCAGCGCCGGGTGGGCCAGGTCGATGCCGAGGTCCACGATGCCGACGGTGACGCCCCGGCCGTCTAACTTGGGGTTCGCCTCGACGAACTGGGCCGCGCCGGTGTCGCCGGTCGGCATGTACGGGTTGACCTTCGGGGTGTCCTTGCCCGGCGGCGGCTGGGGCGTCGGGTCGTCGATGCCCAGGGGCTTGGGCTCCTCCAGCTTGATCTCCCGGTCGACGTCCAGCGCGTCCACACCGGGGATCTTGGCCATCCGGTCGACCTCGGCGACGGGCACTTCGGCCCGGACGTAGCCGAGCTCGTCGGCCCGGTACCGGATCTCGGCGCCGGCGGCGGTGAGTTTGTCGACGACCCCCCGGTCGCCCATCACCATGATCTCGACGGTGTCCTCGCCGTCCTGGCGGGCCTGGGCGATCAGGTCGCGGTCCTGCTTGCCAAGGAGGGTGCCGAGGTCGGGGACCGTCGGCAGATCGGCCGGGTCGGCGCCCGCGGTCGCCGGCAGCGCGGCGAGCGAGACACCGACCGCGGCGGCGAGCAGCGCCGCGGCCAGGCCGGTCACTCGCCTGCGCGAGTCACGATGGGTCATCCCATGTCCTTCATCTCGAGCGGGCCGAGCAAGCAGGGATCACTCGCGCGCGCGGGGTTGTGCGAAAGTCCAGAGGTGCTCACGGAGTGTTGTTGAGTATCACCTACCTGACTAGCACCCAAACGGGGTAATCCCGTGCTCTGAAGTGCGATTATGGAACGCTCCGTTGATAAAGTCGCTCCGTGTAACCCATTCGCTACCGTCAATTGGGTAACGCATTGGTGCGCGCTGATTACCGAATCCCGGTCCGTAGACTCACCGGACGTGAGTCTCACCCTCGGGATCGTCGGCTTGCCCAATGTCGGCAAGTCGACCCTCTTCAACGCCCTGACCAACAACGACGTGCTCGCGGCCAACTACCCGTTCGCCACCATCGAGCCGAACGTCGGGGTGGTGCCGCTGCCCGACCCGCGGCTGGCCGTGCTCGCCGGGCTCTACGGCAGTACGCGGCTCGTGCCGGCCACGGTGTCGTTCGTGGACATCGCGGGCCTGGTGAAGGGCGCGTCCGAGGGGGCGGGCCTTGGCAACAAGTTCCTCGCCAACATCCGCGAGGCGGACGCGGTCTGCCAGGTGATCCGGGTCTTCGACGATCCCGATGTGGTGCATGTGGACGGTCGGATCGACCCGTCAAGCGACATCGAGACGATCAACACCGAACTGATCCTGGCCGACCTGCAGACCCTCGACCGCGCACTGCCCCGGCTGGAGAAGGAGGCGCGCACCCGCAAGGAGGCCCGCCCCGCGCTCGACGCCGCGGTGAAGGCCAAGGAGATCCTGGACGCCGGCCGCACGCTGTTCGCCGCCGGCGCGGAGGTGGACAGCGCGCTGCTGCGCGACCTGACCCTGCTGACCACCAAGCCGTTCCTGTACGTGTTCAACGCCGACGAGTCGGTGCTCGGCGACAAGGACCGGCTGGCGGCGCTGACCGAACTGGTCGCGCCGGCGGACGCGGTGTTCCTGGACGCCAAGGTGGAGGCCGAGCTGCTCGAACTGGACGACGAG
Source organism: Actinophytocola sediminis (assembly GCF_054779715.1). Classification (NCBI taxonomy): domain Bacteria; kingdom Bacillati; phylum Actinomycetota; class Actinomycetes; order Pseudonocardiales; family Pseudonocardiaceae; genus Actinophytocola; species Actinophytocola sediminis. The sequence goes on from NZ_BAAGXS010000057.1 coordinate 13,279, forward strand.
GCCGCGGTGCGCGAGCTGCTCGAGTCGATCGGCCAGCAGGAGCCGGGGCTGCATTCGTTGGCGCGCGCGGGTTTCCACACCCTCGGCCTGCAGACCTACCTGACCGCGGGGCCGAAGGAGGCGCGCGCCTGGACCATCCACAAGGGATGGACCGCGCCCCAGGCCGCCGGCGTCATCCACACCGACTTCGAACGCGGCTTCATCAAGGCCGAGGTGGTCTCCTACGACGACCTGGTCGACGCCGGCTCGATGACCTCGGCGAAGTCGGCCGGCAAGGTCCGCATCGAGGGCAAGGACTACGTGATGGCCGACGGCGACGTGGTCGAGTTCCGCTTCAACGTCTGAGAGCGGGAGACGTGGGCGGCGCCCCCTCCGCGCTTGACGCGGTGGCCGACCCAGTGGTGGCGGCCCGGCACATCGGCTAGACTAGTTCTAATCGACCCCCTCCCAAGCCTCTCAACGATGCTCAAATGGGAGGGGCCTTTTCTTTCCGGAGCGCACGTGAAGCCCAGCCTGTCCGTGGGGGAGCAGGTCGCGCTCCTGGCCCGCCGTGGTCTCGCCATCGACGACGAGGCCGCCTGTGCGGCGTTCCTCGCCTCGAACAACTACTACCGGTTCTCCGGCTACGCACGATACTTCCAGCGGGCTCCCCATCTGGGCGACGATGCGTTTGCGCCCCACGTGACATTCGCTGAGATTCGTCATGTCTACGAAGCCGACGAGGCGCTGCGCACCGCGCTCAACCAACCGCTCGCGCGGGTCGAACTCCTGCTGCGCACACATGTCGCCCGCGTGATCGCCGACGTGCACGGTCCGTACGGTCGCTTCCTCGAGAAGGGCTTCTACACCGACATCGGCAACGTTGAGCCGACCGTCGAGTCGTGCCTGCGTGACATCGACCGCAGCAAGGACCGCCACATCCTGCGGTACCGGGCAGGCGACCGCGTCGACTACAGCAGGCTGCCCGTGTGGTCCGCCGTGGAAGCGTGGTCGTTCGGAACGCTGTCCAAGGCCATCGAGCGCGGGGCGGGCGGGGCGCTGGCCGACGCCGTGGCGACCAGCGTCGGGATCGCGAAGGCCGGGTTCGCCTACCGAGTGAGGTCATTGGTCTACCTGCGCAACCGGTGCGCCCACCACAGCCGGCTGTGGCACCACTCGGTCCTCGACGCCGGGCCTACACCAAACAATGTGCGGAACAAGGCGAAGCGCTTGGCGGGGCAGTTCGATGCGCGTGCGGTTCTCGATGTCATCGCGTCACTCGACGACCTGGCCGTGCGCGGCAAGATCGCTGATCCGGTGCTCCCGCGGGTCGTCGAGCAACACCCCCGGGACTCCGTGTTCCGGGTGGGACTGGCACGGCCCCAGAGTCCGCGCGATCACAAGGCATGATTGGTCCTGGGCAGAGACGATCCCCAAGCACGCGTCGACTCACGGTCCACCGAGCGGCGACGCTTCGAATTCCGGTTCGACCTTTGACAGGGGATGCCTCTTGACCTGCAGAAATGATCCTTCAACATCTGCGGGACCCGGATGCTGACCGAGTTCGCGCGGGACCATGCCTTCACCATCGGCTGGTTCGGGTTGATGGCGTTCGTCTGGTTCGGGTGGGGGCAGGAGGATCCGCCGGCCGCGTGGCGGTGGCGGCTCGGGGTCGGTTCCGGGCTCGGGGTGCTGCTGGCCGGGGTGTTCGGCTTCGTGGTGTTCCGCCGGTGGGCGGACGGCAGCGCGTTGGAGGGGCGGTACGCGTGGTTCGGCGTGCTCGTCGCGGCGGAGGTGGTCGCGGCCGGCGTCGGGGGGCTGTACCTGTCGCGGACCGGGCGTGGCCGGTGGCTGGCGTGGTGGGTGGCCGTCGTGGTGGCGGTGCACTTCGTGCCGCTGGCGTTCTTCCTTGCGGACGCGTCGCTGGTGGTGCTCGGGGTACTTCAGCTCGGCGCGCTGGGTTTCCTCGTGCGCCGGCTGCGCGCGGACGACGGGCCGACGAGCAGGCTCGTCGGCCCGGTCATGGGCACATCGTTGCTGGTGTTCGCCGCACTCTCGCTGGTGGTGTTCGGTGTTCGGTATTGACCGAACACCGAACAGCGCATTCGGTCAGGTCGAGTTGTGGCTTGACGGCTGGGCGCTCACCACGCGCAGTTGGGCGCGGCGGGCGCTGGCCAGGCCGGCGGCGCGCCGCCGCTCGTTGTCCTGTTCGTGTTGCATCCGGTCGACGCTGCGCCAGATTCGGGCGCGCCAGTTCGCGTCGCGCAGGCGCGACTCTGGAATGTTCAACGGCTCTCCCCTGTCCGCCGGGTATTCCTGAGCGGAGGCCGGCGTTGCCCGCGCCGGGCCTCCACTCCTGTGTACTCAGCGAACAGCAGGCGGCGAATCCGCCGAACAGCCGTATCTCTGGGTCACAGTGCAACTATCCCCTGAGTGGGTGACGCACTCAGCGGGCGACTCTCGCCGGTTCTGCCTGCGTCCGGTGCGCGATGCCGGCGGCCACCAACGCGGCCGCCCGAATCGCCTCGTGCAGTTGCCAGATCGACTGTGCTGGCAGGTAAAACCCCTCGCCAGGGGGCGGGAGCACAGCCACCCGCCCATCGGAAACAGTGACTACCAGACTCCGTTGGCGATCCAACCCGTCGACCACCGGAACGTCCCAAATCATTTGCGGCTCCACCCGGGCCACCTCCCATGCACTCGGAAGCAAGGTCGCGCGGTGGCCGTCGGGTGTTACGCGCGTCTCTTATCTCAGTAACGACCGTGCCGTCGGCGCGAGGTGCAGTTGCTCTGGCGGGCGCGCGAGGTGTTTGGTGAGCAGCGGCAACAGGTCGTGGGTCCACCGGGTCAACCGGCCGAGCCTGCTGACGTGCTCCCGGTGGGCATCCTGGTCGGTGAAGGCCGCGACCCAGGCGAAGACGTTCTCGCCACCGCGTACCGGCAGCGCGGGGTAGTTGTTCTCCGCCGGCTCGGTGCGCAGGCACGCCAGCGGCGCCGCCCCCGCGTCCGCGAGCATCGGCGCCGCCTCGGCGACGAACAGCTCCGTGAAGTCGTCGCCGCCGGGCGGCAGGTGATAGAGCGTCACGGTGACCAGCGAGTCCGACCGGGCGGGGATCCCGTTGCCCACCGACGGCCGGGCGCGGCCGGTGAGGTCGAACCCGCGGTCGGGTGCGACCGGACGCAGCAGCAACACGTCGTCCGAGTCGATCATCGTGGCGTTGGCGACCTCGCGGTGCGCGCGCCAGACCGGGCCGTCGTAGAACGCGGCGAGCGCCTCGGCGCGCGCCGCCATGTCGGTGAACCCGCGCAGCCACACGAACCGGTCGTCGTCGTCGAGATCCCGGAACTGCCCGTACAACCGGATCCCGAGCTCCTCCTGGGACTCGATGAACTCCCGGTCGAACAGGTCGATCAGGGTTTCCCGCCTGCCGGGGTGCAACGTGTACTGCCGCAGTTCGAGAACCTCGGTCATCGGCGCCGCTCCTTCTGCGGTGGAGACTCTCGGGTGAGCGACAACCTTATTGGGCGACACCGACATACCCGCGCACCGCCTCAGCCGGTCGGGATCGCCACGCAGGGCGCGCCGCCGCAGACGTCGATCACCTCGCCGGTGACCAGGAAGTGCGCCGCCTGGGCGCGGGCCGCCGGCGTGTTCCCGGTGTGCCCGTGCGGGTCCTGGCCCTGGGTCGGCGCCTCGTTGCCAAGCGGGGGCGCCGGCGTGCCGCTGTCCCACACCACCAGCGCCGACCCGGTGTGCGGGAAGCGCGGCACCGCCGGCAGGTTCCACTGCGGCTCGACCGCGGTGTCCCGGCCGGGCGCCAGCGTCGGCCGGATCACCGGGATGCCGAGCGTGCGGGCCTCCACCTCGGTGGCCACGTTGGCCACCTGGTGATCACCGAACGCCTGGTGCAACAACACCGTCTTGACCGGCGTGCCGGGCAGCGGGTCGCGGGTGATGTGCGCGACGTAGCCGTTGCCCTCTCCCCGGTCCCACAGCAGCTGGATCAGCGCGAGGCCGACCTGCTGGTCGAGCCGGTCGGGGTAGGCGGCGTCCAGGATCGGTTGCAGCAGCTGGAACGGCGAGGCGCGGTTGAGCATTGTGGAGAAGTTGGTCGCCGGCACGATCAGCACCGAGCGGGTGAAGTCGGTGGCCAGCGCGGTGAGCGCGGTGCCCTGGATGCCGCCGAGGCTCGCGCCCGCGAAGCCGAGCCCGACCGAGGTGTCCAGCGCGGGCACCTCGCCCAGCTGGAACGCCGGCAGCGACGACAGTCCGTCGACGTGGATCATCGCCCGGCCCAGGTACATCATGTTCAGGTACGCCTGCTGCATCCGGTCGGGCACCGATCCGAACCGCGACAGGTCGCCGAGCGCGCCGACGATGAACGGGATGTCCTCGCCGGACATGCCGAGCCAGCTCGCGCCGCAGGGCACCGAGTTGCTCTCGTTGGCCACCGCGCCGAGGCCGTTCACCGCCGTGTGGCTGCCGAACAGGCCGTGCCCCCACAGCAGCGGCCTGGCCGCGCCCTCGGTGAGCACACTGCGCGGGATGTTGCACTGGAACGTCGCCCGGTACACCCCGTCGGCCGCCGGGCGGTCGTCCGGACCGTAGGCCAACCGGGAGCCGGGGCCGCCGGCCGGCGTGTCGAGGTACTTGGGCACCTCGACCGTGCCGACGATCTTGCGGGCGAACGCCGGGTCCTGCGCGGGGGTCGGGTCCGTCACACTGGTGACGCTCACCACAGGCGCCGCGTCCCCGAGGCCGGTGAACGCCTGGTCGCGCATGTGCAGCGCCCGGCCGGTCAGGCTCTTCGTGCTGGCCACGGTGAAGTCCCAGGCCAGGTGCAGGTCGTGCAGGCGCACCCCGGACAGCCAGAGCTGGACCAACGCCGGCCGCAGCTGCAGCCACCTTGCCCGCAGCGTCGGGTCGCTCGGCGGCGCCCAGTGCAGCATCCGCTCGAACGCCTGGCCGGTGGGGATCGGCGCGCCGGCCGCGTCCCGCAGGTCACGCAGGCCGACGATGTAGCGGTGGCCCTCGATCAGGTTCTTCGCCGGGCGCACGATCAGCGCCTGCCGGTTCGGGTCGGTTGCCCGCGAGTCGAGCTCCACCCAGTGCGGGTGGCGTTTGCCGGTCGTCGCGTCGATCAGCACGACCGGGGAGTCGCGGCGAAGTGACCTGCCGATGTCGGTGATCGGAGCCGTGCCGGTCCGCGCGAGGTCGACGCCCGGCACGGACGCGAGCAGCATCGATCCCGGCGAGAAGCCGTCGCCCCGGTTCCACTCCTCGGGGTCGATCGGCACCCCCTGGACATTGCGCGGCATCATCTCGGGGGCCAGACTCACCCGGCGGCCGGTCGGCGTTGACCGGTCGCGCACCGTGAAGAAGTCGTTCGGGAACGGCAGCAGACAGGCTGTCGGGTCGATCGGATCGCAGGTCGGCGGTGGCGTCCGCGATGAGGTGGGCGGCGCAGCGGCCGCGCCCGGCGCCAGGACGACCGCGGCCACCATGGCGGCCAGCACGATCAGGGCGGGCATCATCGACCGCTTCATGGCGCTCCCCAACTCGACGGACAAAACCACCCGCCGAACCTGGCACGCGCCGCCGAGAGCCGCTAGCACCGAACGGGTTAAAGCCGAAGGAGTCCCGTGTGACCGAACCGCTTGACCAGCTGCTCGACGAGGTGGCCGAGCAGGGTTGGGAGCTCAACAAACCGGCCGAGCCGAGCGCGCTGGCCAGAGTGGACGCGTGGTTTCGCGCCCGCACCGGCGCCATCCTGCCCGCCGCCTACCTCAACCTGCTGACCCGCACCGACGGCCTGGACTTCAACGGCTCGATGCTCTATTCCACCCGCGACGGACGTAACGTCGGCGGCATGTTCATGGCCGGCGTGGTGGAGTCCAACGAGCGGCTCGGCGACGCGCGGGGCACCTGGGTCGGCGAGGCCAACGGCGACCTGTTCGGACTGTCGGCGGGCGCGTGGGTGGTCGCCGACCGGGTGTCCCGCCAGGTCCTCCGCCAGTACGACGGCTGTACCGCCCTGCTCACCCACGTCCTGCGCAAGTACCTCGACGCCTGAGTCCCCCACTTCCGGAGGCCCGATGCCCACGCTGTTGCTCGGCCCGTTACTCAGACATGTGGACACCACGTCGGCGACTGTCTGGGTGGAGACCGACCAGCCGTGCACGGTCACCGTGACCGGCGACACCGGCGACGCCGCCGCACACACCTTCACCGTCGCCGGACACCACTACGCCCTGGTGGTGATCACCGGACTCGCACCGGGCACCAGCGTCCCGTACGGGGTGTCGCTGGACGGCGACGCGGTCTGGCCAGAACCGGACTTCCCGCCGAGCCGGATCCGCACCTTCCCCGACGGCGGCGACCCGAAATTCCTGATGATCTTCGGCTCGTGCCGGATGCCGGACACCGACGACCCGGCCGAGCAACGCAGGACCGGTGTGGACGCGCTCGCCGCGTACGCCAGGCGGATGTTCGAGCAGGACGAGCTCGACTGGCCGGACTCCCTGCTGCTGGTCGGCGATCAGGTCTACGCCGACGAGACCACCAAGGCGACCAAGGAGTGGCTCGCGCGCCGCCGCGACCTCGCCCAGCCGCCGGGCCCCGAGGTCGCCGACTTCGAGGAGTACACCCGGCTCTACCACGAGTCCTGGTCATCGCCGCTGGTCCGCTGGCTGATGTCGACCGTGCCCACCTCGATGATCTTCGACGACCACGACGTGCGGGACGACTGGAACACCTCGCAGACCTGGCGCGACGAGATGGGCGCGACCGACTGGTGGCGCGACCGCGAGCGGGGCGCGCTGGCCTCGTACTGGATCTACCAGCACATCGGCAACCTGGCCCCGGCCGATCTCACCGAGGACGAGATCTACGACAAGGTGGTGACCGTCGGCCGCGACGGCGACGCCGCCGGGCTGTTACGCGAGTTCGCCGACCGGGCGGCCCAGGAGGTCAACGGGCGCAAGGGAACCCGGTGGAGCTACCGGCGCGACTTCGGCAACGTGCGGCTGCTCGCGATCGACACCCGCTCCGGCCGGATCCTCTCCGGCGGCACCCGGTCCATGGTCGGCGACGCCGAGTTCGACTGGATCGAGGACAACGCCGACGGGACCTACGACCACCTGCTGATCGGCTCGTCGCTGCCGTGGCTGATGCCGCACACGATCAGCCACCTCCAGTCGATGAACGAGGTCGCCTGCCGCCGGCCGGGCCGGCGCGGCCGGTTGGCGGAGAAGTTCCGCCAGGCCGCCGACCTGGAGCACTGGCCGTCGTTCCGCGCCTCCTCCGACCGGCTGTCCCGGCTGATCCTGCGGATCGCCAAGGGGGACGCGTCGACGGTGTGCGTGCTCTCCGGCGACGTGCACCACGTGTACGCGGCGCGGGCGAGCTTCCCGGTGCCGGTGAACGCCGCGGTGTTCCAGCTGACCTGCTCGCCGGTGCACAACCAGGTGCAACGGGTGTTGCGGCCGTTCTTCCAGCTGGCCTGGTGGCGGCCGCTGGCGGCGGTGGTCCGCTGGTGGATGCTGCGCTCGCCGGACATCGAGCCGATGCCGGTCGACTGGCGCAAAGTGTCCGGCCCGTTCTTCGGCAACGCGATCGCCGCGCTGCGCACCGACGGCCGGCACGCGGAGATGGTCGTCGAGCGGGCGGGCGGCAGCCGGGAAGCGCCGACGCTGGCGCCGTTGACCACGGTCGTGCTGACCGACCGGGCTTAGGCCGTTCGGCCCGCGCCGAAGGTCGCTTTTCGCGTTCGGGCGATCACGTTACGTTGCAAGACATGCGGCGACGAAGCTTTCTGCGGGTGTCGGTTGCCGGTTCGGCCGCGGCGGCCTTCGGTGGGGCCTCCTGGCTGAACGCGTTCGCCGCGGCGGCCGATCCGGGAGACGGTCCGTACGGGCCGCTGTTGCCCGCCGACGGCAACGGGTTGCTGCTCCCGTCCGGGTTCACCAGCCGGATCGTCGCGCGCACCGGGACCACGGTCGGCGACTCGGGCTATCCGTGGCACCCAGCGCCGGACGGCGGCGCGTGCTTCGCCGCCGAGGGCGGCGGTTGGGTCTACGTGTCCAACAGCGAGGTGCCGCTGGTCGGTGGCGCGGGCGCGATCCGGTTCGACGCCGCCGGGGCCGTCGTGGACGCCTACCGGATCCTCGACGGCACCAACGTGAACTGCGCCGGCGGCGCGACCCCGTGGCAGACCTGGCTGTCCTGCGAGGAGGTCGACCGCGGCGAGGTGTTCGAGACCGACCCGTTCGGCGTCGCGGACCCGATCGTGCGGCCGGCCATGGGCGTGTTCAAGCACGAGGCGTGCGCGGTGGACGCCGACCGGCAGGTGATCTACCTCACCGAGGACGTGCCGGACGGCGGCTTCTACCGGTTCACGCCGACGACCTGGCCGGACCTGTCGGCCGGCGCGCTGGAGGTCATGCTCGGCGAGCCGGACCAGACCAGCGGCCAGGTCACCTGGGCGCCAGTGCCCGATCCCTCGGCGTCCCAGGAGGCCACCCGCTACCAGGTCGCCGGCACGCTGCCCTTCGACGGCGGCGAGGGCTGCTACTACGCGGCCGGCACGTGCTGGTTCACCACCAAGGGCGACAACCGGGTCTGGGCCTACGACGCGGCGGCCGGCACGCTCGGCCTCACCTACGACGACGACACCCCGCTGGCCGGCGTGGACAACGTGACCGGCGCGGCCAACGGTGACCTGTTCGTCGCCGAGGACGGCGGCAACCTGGAGATCTGCGTGATCACGCCCGATGCCGTGGTCGCGCCGTTCGTGCGGGTCGACGGCCATTCGCGGTCGGAGATCACCGGCCCGGCGTTCAGCCCGGACGGCACGCGGCTGTACTTCTCGTCCCAGCGCGGCTCGTCCGGGCTGCCGACCGGCGGCGTCACGTTCGAGGTCGCCGGGCCGTTCCGGAGCTGATCACTCCGGCGCGGTCGCCACCGCGTCCAGCACGGCGTCGATGACGCCGTCGATTCCCTCGGCCAGCGTCACGTCGTAGGCCGTGATGCCACTCTCGGAGTGCGTCGTACAGCGGAACGTGACCGTCCGCCAACGGATGTCGATGTCGGGGTGATGGTTGAGGTCCTCGGCGATCTCGGCCACGCGGTTCACAACCTGGATGGCCTGCGGAAAGTCGGCTAGCTCAACCGTCCGCTCGAAAGCGCCGTCGGCCAGCCGCCACTTCCGCAGGCGACCGAGCGCTTTCCCCTTGGCTTCGTCAGAGAGCAGTTCGGGCATGCCCCCATGGTGGCCCCTGTGCACCCGAAGCGCACCGGTAGGCTGGCTGTTCACCACGGGAGTCCGGTGTAGCGCCGGGCTGAGAGGAGGGCTCGCAGCCCTCGACCGTCGAACCTGATCCGGGTCATGCCGGCGCAGGGAGAGAGGACGAACATGTTACGCACAACCGTGCTCGCGCTCGTGTTGGTCACGTCGCTCACCGGCTGCACGCTGATGTCCGAGGACTCGGCGGAGGACGGCGAACGGCGGGTGGTGCTGGCCACGCACGACTCGTTCGCGATGAGCCAGGAGGTGCTCGACGCGTTCCGGGACAAGTCCGGCATCACCATCGACGTGCGCCGGCTGGGCGACGCCGGCGCGCTCACCAACCAGCTGGTGCTCACCAAGGACAACCCGGTCGCCGACCTGGCCTACGGCGTGGACACCACGTTCGCCTCGCGGGCGCTGACCGAGGACGTGTTCGCCGAGTACCGCAGCGCCGAGGCCGAGCACGGCCCGCAGCGCTACGCCATCGAGGACGGCGACCGGCTGACGGCCGTGGACGTCGGGGACGTGTGCGTCAACATCGACCCGGCCGCGTTGGCGGCCAAGGGCCTGGCCGAGCCCGCGAGCTACGCCGACCTCACCCGCCCCGAATACCACGGCATGTTGGTGGTCGAAGACCCGGCGACGTCCTCGCCGGGCCTCGCGTTCCTGCTCGGCACGATCGCCGCGCTCGGGGACGGCTGGCAGGAGTACTGGACGGCGCTGAAGGACCGCGGGGTGCTGGTGGTCAGCGGCTGGGAGGAGGCCTACACCCAGGAGTTCTCCGGCTCGGCCGGCAAGGGACCTCGGCCGCTCGTGGTGTCCTACGCGTCCTCGCCGGCGGCCGAGATCGACGAGGACGGCACGCCGCGCACGAAGGCCTTGCTGGACACGTGTTTCCGGCAGGTCGAGTACGCCGGGGTGCTGGCCGGGGCGGCGAACGCCGAGGACGCCAGGGCGGTGCTGGACTTCCTGCTGTCGCGGGAGTTCCAGGAGCAGGTGCCCGACCAGATGTACGTGTACCCGGCGCGATCCGACGTCGAGTTGCCGGCGGCCTGGCAGCACGCCGCCCCGCAGCCGACGACGGCCGGTGAGCTCGACCCGGCCGAGATCGCGAAGAACCGGGAGCGGTGGATCGACGAGTGGCGCGCGCTCGTTCAGGGCTGAGCCCCTGGCTGCCGGTCGCGGCGGCGGTGCCGCTGGGGTTCCTGGCGGTGTTCTTCGTGTGGCCGGTGGTGGCGATCCTGCGGCTGGGCTTCGCCGACGGCGAGGTGCTGTCGGTGCTCGCCTCGGCGCAGACCTGGCGGCTGGTCGGGTTCACCGTGGCGCAGGCGGCCGCGTCGACCGCGTTGGCGGTGCTCGCCGGCCTGCCGGTGGCCTACCTGTTGGCGCGGACGTCGTTGCCGGGGCTGGGACTTGTCCGGGTGGCGGTGCTGGTGCCGTTCGTGCTGCCGACCGTGGTGGTGGGGTTGGCGTTCCGGACGCTGTTGCCCGACGGCGGGGTGCTGGCGATCGTGCTGGCGAACGCGTTCTTCAACGTGGCGGTGGTCGCGCGCACGGTCGCCGGCCTGTGGTCGCATGTGGACAGACGGGCGGCGGACGCTGCCCGGTCGCTCGGCGCGTCGCCGGTGCGGGCGTTCGTCTCGGTGACCCTGCCCGCGATCGCGCCCGCCCTCGCCTCGGCCGCGGCGGTGGTGTTCCTGTTCTGTGCCACCAGTTTCGGCGTCGTGCTGATCCTCGGCGGGTCGCGTTACCGGACGCTGGAGACCGAGATCTACCTGCGCACGGTGGAGTTGCTCGACCTGTCGGGGGCCGCGGCGCTGTCGTTGGTGCAGTTGGCGGCGGTGGTGGCGGCGTTGACCGTCGGCGCGCTCGCCCGGCGGCGCGGGGAGTCGGCGCTGCGGTTGCGTGGGCGGGCGTCGGTGGCGCGGCGGCCGCGCGGGGCGTTGTCGGTGTCGGTGGTCGCGGTGGCGGTGGGCGTGGTGTGCCTGTTGCTGGTGCCGATCGTGGTGCTGGTCGCCAGGTCGTTCGCCGGCGGGTTCGCCGGGTACCGGGCGCTGGCGGGGTTCGGCTACCAGGGTTCGCTGCAGGTGTCCGGCCTGGACGCGGCGCTGAACTCGGTGCGGGCGGCCGCGGACGCGACCGTGCTCGCGGTGTTCCTCGGGGTGGTGGCGTGTGTGGTGTTGGTGTCGCTGTCCAGGGCGCGGGTGCCGCGCGGGGTGGTGGAGGGCATGGACACCGCGCTGATGCTGCCGTTGGGGGTGTCGGCGGTGACCGTCGGCTTCGGGTATCTGGTGACGCTGGACATGTTGCCTGGCGATCTGCGGACCTCGCCCGCGCTGGTGCCGCTGGCCCAGGCGCTGGTGGTGACGCCGCTGGTGATCCGGATGCTGTTGCCGGTGCTGCGCTCGATCGACCCTCGGCTGCGCCAGGCGGCGGCGTCGCTCGGCGCGTCGCCGGGGCGGGTGTGGCGGGAGGTCGACGTGCCGATGGCCGGGCGGGCGCTGCTGACCTCGGCCGGGTTCGGCTACGTGGTGGCGCTCGGCGAGTTCGGCGCGACGAGCTTTCTGGCCCGGCCGGACACCGCGACGTTGCCGGTGGCGATCGCGCGGCTGATCTCCCGGCCGGGTGAGCTGAACAACCAGATGGCCTACGCGGCGTGCACGTTGTTGATCGTGGTGACGGTGGCGGCGGTGGTGCTGGTCGAGTCGGCCGGCCGGTCGCGGGTCGGGGAGTTCTGATGTCCGCAGCGTTGGGCTCACGTGTCGGGAGCGTTGGACTCGCGGGTGGGCTGACGGGGGCGAGGAGGTCTGAATGGCGCTGACGGTGGCTGGTCTGACGGTGGTCTACGGGGCGTTGACCGCGGTGTCCGATGTGGACCTGCGGGTGGGTGACGGCGAGGTGCTGGCGTTGCTCGGGCCGTCGGGCTGTGGCAAGTCGACGCTGCTGCGGGCGGTGGCCGGGCTTGAGCCGGCAGGTGGGCGGGTGTGCTGGGACGGGGCCGATCTGGCCGGGGTGCCGGTGCACCGGCGGGGCTTCGGGCTGGTGTTCCAGGACGGTCAGCTGTTCCCGCATCGGGACGTGGCCGGCAACGTGGAGTTCGGCCTGCGGATGCGGAAGGTGGCCGACCGGGCGGAGCGCACGGCCGAGCTGCTGGCGATGGTCGGCCTCGCCGGCTACGAGCGGCGACCGGTGACCGAGCTGTCCGGCGGGGAGGCGCAGCGGGTGGCGCTGGCACGCGCGTTGGCGCCCCGGCCGAGGCTGCTGCTGCTCGACGAGCCGTTGTCGGCGTTGGACCGGGTGCTGCGTGAGCAGTTGGCGCTGGACCTGGCCAGGGTGCTGGCCACGACCGGCACCACGGCGCTGGTGGTGACCCATGACCATGACGAGGCGTTCACCCTGGCCGACCGGGTGGCGGTGATGCGGGCGGGCCGGATCACCCAGGTCGGTCCGCCGGCGCGGGTGTGGCGCCGGCCGGCGGACGAGGAGACGGCCCGGTTCCTCGGCTGCGGGCAGATCCTGGACGGCGTGGTGGCCGACGGGGTCGCCGAGTGCGCGCTGGGGTCGGTGGCGCTGCCGTGGGCACCGGCGGGCCGGGTCCGCCTCGGGCTGCGCCCGACCGCGCTGCGCCCGTCGACGACGGGGATCGCCGGGGAGGTCGTGCACCGGGTGCACCGCCGCGACCACACCCGGCTCCAGGTCCGGCTGACCGGTCAGCGGATCGTGGTCGACGCGGTCGCCGGCATGGCGGACGCGCCCGAGGTGGGCAGCACGATTCACCTGAGCCTGGCCCAGGACGGCATCGCGGTGCTAGCCGTCGCGGGTGGTGATCCTGGCCAGGGCGAGTGAGTAGCCGATGGCGATGTAGCACAGGGCGCGCAACAGGCTCTCGGTCATGCCGTCGGTGGGCATCGGGTCGCGCACGACGTCGGTCAGCGCGGTCCAGCCATCGGTGATCAGGAACGGGTGCAGCCAGTCGAGGGACGAGATCTCGCCGAGCACGCTGAACACGATGATGCCGCCGACCGACGCGGCCAGCACCACCAGCGGGTGATCGGTGCAGGTGGACACCGCCAGCGCGACCGCGGCCACGCCCCACACCTGGACGGTGACCAGCATGGCCATCAGCGCGATCCGCCCCAGCGACGGCAGGACCGGCAGTGTCGTGCCGGAGATGGTCAACATGCCGTCGCTGCCGAGCAGCACCACGCCGGCGACGACGCTGACCACCGTCAGCACCGCGACCGCGAGCAGGCACAACGTCGCGACCCCGAACGCCTTGACCGCCAGCAGCCGGGGTCGGCTGACCGGCGCCAGCAGGAGGTTGCGCAGCCCGCCGGTCGACGCCTCACCGGCGATCGCGTCCGCCGACCACATCGAGCCGATCAGCGGCAGCAGCATCGACAGCGCCAGCAGCAGCACCAGGACCGGCAGCACCAGGCCGTTGCCGGCGACCATCGACGCGATCCCCTCGATGGCCGCGTCGCCACCGCCGCGGGCCGACCCGGCCGCGATCGAGATGCTCACGCCGGCGATCACCGGCACCAGCGCGAGACCACCCAGGGTGATCACCGTGCGCGGCCGGCGCAGCATGAAGCGCAGCTCGGAGCGCAGCAGCCGGCCGAGCGGGGCCCGGACCCGGACCGGGGCCATCGTCGCGGCGGTCATCGGGACACCTCCTCGTCCAGTAGGTCGTCCACGTCGGACAGGCCGTGTTCGGTGGCCTCGGTCTCGGTCAGCCGGGTGAACAGGTCCTCCAGGCCGGTGCGCTGGCGGCGCACCTCGTGCACCGCGACGTCGGCCCGCACCAGGGTGGCCACGACATCGGGCGCGGTGGACGCGGTCAGGTCGGCGTAGACGCCGTCTGGCGTCGCGCGGGCCGGGATCCGGTTGTCCCGCAGGGCGTTCACCGCGACGGTGACGTCCGGGGTGGACACCACCAGACCGGTGCTGCCCGACTCCAGCAGCTCCCGCAGCCCGCCCTGGGCGACCACCGACCCCCGGTGCAACACCGCGACGTGCGTGCAGGTGGCCTCCACCTCGGCGAGCAGGTGGGAGGAGACCAGCACGGTGGTGCCGGCGGCGTGCAGGTCGGCGATCACCGCGCGGACCTCCCGGGTGCCGGCCGGGTCGAGGCCGTTGGTCGGCTCGTCGAGCACGATCATCCTGCGCGGCACGAGCAGGGCGGCTGCCAGGCCGAGGCGTTGCTTCATGCCAAGTGAGTAGCCGCGGTAGCGGCGCCCGGCAGCGGCAGCAAGGCCGACGCGTTCCAACGCCTCGTTGACCGCGCGGGGGATCTCCCCGGTGGCCAGTCGTGGCTCCGCGGCCGCGCAGCGGAGCAGGTTCTCCCTGCCGGACAGGAACGAGTGGAAACCGGGCCCCTCCACCAGGGCGCCGACCTCGGGCAGCGCCGCACTCGCGCCGTCTGGCAGCCGGTGGCCGAGCAGCTCGACCGTGCCCGCCGTCGGGGTCACCAGACCGAGCAGCATGCGGATTGTGGTGGTCTTGCCGGACCCGTTCGGCCCGAGCATGCCCAACACCGCCCCGACCGGCACATCCAGGTCGACCTGATTGACCGCGACCGTCTTGCCGTAGACCTTGCGCAAGTCCCGAGTCCGGGCGGCAAGGTGAGCCGGCAGTCCTGCCCGCCCCGCCTCCCCGGAATTCTGGGTGTTGGTCACGTCGGGGACAGATGGCGCCGGTTGATCGCGTGCTTGTGGCTGGGTTGCGTCACGTTCCCCTGAGGTGCGGTTGGGATGCACTTGGGCCTGCTTTCGATTGCCCCCGGAAAATGCCACACCGGCCCTGTCTTGGGGACGGGGCCGGTGTGGGGTGAGCTTACTTGTTCAGTTTGTTGGCGGCCTCGATCACGACCTGCTCGGGGACGGCGCCGATGGCGACCTTGCCGTCCTCGGTGATCAGGGCGGTGCCGACCTTGGCCTGGATGATGTAGCCAGTGCCGAAGTCGCCGCTGACCTCCTTGCCGAGGGTGCCGAGCAGCTCCAGCGGGTTCTGCCCGTCGGCGCCGAAGTCGGGACCTTCGCCGTCGCGGTCGCCCGGGACGGGCGCGGTCAGCAGGTCGGCGGGGATCGAACCGGTCAGCACCGTGTCCCAGCCCTCGCCGTAGGTCTGCACGTCCAGGCCGGCGAACACGTCCTCAGGGGACTTGCCGTCGAACTTCTCGAACTCCTCGGCCGGGTCGCGCTCGGTGACCGTCGCGCCCTCGGGCGGGGTGAACTGGAACAGCGCCGCGTCCTGCGGACCGTCGGTGAACTCGGTGAAGCCGACCTTCAGCGCCGGGTCGGCCTGGCCGTTGGCCAGCACCTCGATCTGCAGCGGCACCCTGGTCTCGGAGTCGACCGAGATGCGGATCTCGCGCAGCAGGGTCCGCTCGTCGGGCTGCGGGGTCAGCACCAGCTGGTAGACCGGCCGGTCGGCGACCCGCGCGGTGCCGTCCACGTCGACCGAGCTGTCGGCCCGCATGGCGTCGACCAGGTCGCGGGCGGCGGTGGCCGGGTCGGCGAACCGGTCCTCGAGCGACTTCTCCGCCTTCTCGCCGTCGGCGCCGTGGGGGACCTTCTGCACCGTGCGCTCGGTGGAGTCCCACACCCACATGGTCGTGCCGTCGTCGATCATCGTGGTCTCGCCGGACCCAGTGGACATCTGCACGCGGTGCTTGCCGGCGCCGTCGGTGTAGACGTTGATGGCGCCGTCGCCGCCGGCCTCCGACAGGCCGGGAATCGGCAGGCCGAGGTTGTTCTCCATGGAGACCGCCCCGGACAGCGCGGGCAGCTCGGTGGTCAGCACCGACTCGACCAACTCGTCGGCGCCGATCTGCGGCAGCGCGGGCGGCGCCTCCCCCGCACCCGCTGGCGAGGCCAGCAGCACCAGGCCGGCGACGCCGGCGACGGTGCCCACCGCCGCGAGCGACAACACGGTCTTCTTGGTTTCCATCTCGCACCCCTTGTTTCAGGTCTGTGTTCCCGTAATGACGAGAGTGCATCAAGGCTGCTGAGATGACGCTGAGAGTGACGGGTCGCTGACGGATTTGCTGAGAGTGTACTGAGACGAATCGGCCTCCGTAGGTGCGAGACGGCATGCTGACCCCATGAAGCCGCGGGTGCTGGTAGTGGACGACGAGCTCGGCGTGCGCCGGGCGCTGCAACGCGGCCTCGGCGCCGAGGGCATGGAGGTGGTGGTCGCCGCCGACGGGCCAAGCGCGCTGAACATCGCGCGGACCGGCGCGTTCGACGTGATCCTGCTGGACATCATGCTGCCCGGCCTGTCCGGCTACCGCGTCCTCCAGCAGCTGCGCGCCGAGGGCGTCGGCACCCCGGTGTTGCTGGTGTCGGCCAAGGACGGCGAGATCGACCAGGCCGACGGGCTAGATCTGGGCGCGGACGGCTACTTAGTCAAGCCGTTCTCCTTCGTCGTGCTGGTCGCGCAGGTGCGCGCGGTGCTGCGCCGCGGCGTCGGCGACGGGGCGGAACGGCGGCTGAAGGTTGGCGACCTGCTGGTCGACCGGGCGATGCGCGAGGTGCGCTGGGGCGAGGAGGTGGTCCCGCTCTCGCCCCGGGAGTTCGCGGTGCTCGAGGTGCTGGCCAGCCGGGCGGGCGCGGTGGTCACCAAGGACGAGCTGCTGCGGGCCGTGTGGGGCGACGAGCTGGCGGCGACCCGCAACGCGGTCGAGGTCTACGTCGGCTATCTGCGCCGCAAGTTGGACGCGGCGGGCGCGGGTGGGATCGTGCGTACCGTGCGTGGACATGGCTACGTCGCCTCCAGCAAGGAGCTGGACGCGGTGCTCGAACCCGGTCGCGGCCGTTGAGCGGTGGCATCGGGCGCGTCGTCGGCCTGCTGTGGCTGCGCCGGACGCTGCGGTTCCGGATCACCATGGTGGCCACGGCGGCCACGCTGGTGGTCCTGCTCGTGCTGGCCGTAGAGACCAGCAGGCTGATCGGGCCGCTGCTGGTCGGCTCGGCCGACGAGCAGCTGACGTCGATCCTGGACGCCGCGGTCACCGACGTGCGCGCCGGCACCCTACCGCCCGACGACGTACCCGGCGTGCGGGCCAGGGTGCTGGACACCGAGGGCGCGCCGATCGACGAGCTGCCCCGGCTGCCGCTGGACGACGCCGACATCCGCACCCTCAAAGCCGGCACCCCGATCCTGCGCCTGTCGGCGGACCCCCCGCTGCGCTGGCTCGGCACGGTGGCCACCGCACCGGACGGCACCCAGCGGCTGGTGGTCGTCGGCACCACGCTGACCGGCTACTTCGTCGCCCAGGACCGGGCGCTGACCTGGCTGATCATCGCGGCGCTGATCGGCTCGGCGACCACCGGCACGGCGACCTGGTTCGCGGTGCTGTCCTCCCTGCGCCCGGTGGAGCGGATGCGCACCGCGGCGACCAAGCTGCCGGCCGGACACCGGCTGCCGCTGCCCAGCGCCCACAACGAGCTGCGCTCGCTGGCCGCGGCGCTCAACGGCCTGCTGGCCAGGCGCGACGAGGCCGCCGCGCGGCTGCGCCGGTTCACCGGCGACGCGGCCCACGAGCTGCGCTCACCGGTGGCCTCGATCCGGGTGCAGGCCGAGGTCGCGGTGGCCAACCCGGACCCGGACTTCTCCCACGAGGTGCTCACCGACGTGGTGCACGAGTCGGTGCGGCTGTCCACGCTGGTCGAGGGCCTGCTGACGCTGGCACGCTCGGATGCCGGCGAGATCCCGGCCGCGGAGCCGGTCGACGTGTGCACCGCCGCGCGGGACGCGGTCACCAGGGTGGACAAGGCGGGCCTGCTCGTCGGCACGAGCACGCCGCCGGGACCGTGCTGGGTGCAGGCCGCGCCGGCCGAGGTCGACCTGGTGCTGGACAACCTGCTGCGCAACGCCGTGCGGCACGGCCGGGCGATGGTCACCGTCTCGGTGCTGCCCAGGTCGGGCTCGGTCTGGCTGATCGTGGACGATGACGGGCACGGCGTGGCGGCCGCGCACCGGGAGAAGGTGTTCGACCGCTTCTACCGGGTGCAGGACGACCGCTCCCGCGACTCCGGCGGCGCGGGCCTCGGCCTGGCGCTGGTGGCCGAGGTGGTCCGGCGAAGGGGTGGTTCGGTGCGGGTCGGCGAGTCACCGGAAGGCGGCGCCCGTTTCCAGGTCAGGTGGCGGGCGTTGCGCACATGACCGGGGCGGGTCCGACTGTTCGCCATGTGGCGCTGGTGGACGCGCCGCCGCGCGCGGTGTCGGCCACGCTGACCGAACGCGAACCGTTCGGCGGCACCGGCGTGTTGGCCCCCGGCGACGAGATCTCCTTGCTGTACGGCCGGTTCCGGGTGGCCGAGATCGGCGTGGGCGGCCTGCGTCTGGTGCCGACCGGCCGGGTCCGGCTCACGCTGACCGTGACCGTCGCGCCGACCGCCGACGGCGTGCTGGTCACCTGCGAGGCCAGGGCCACCAGGGCGTTCCCGCTGCGCCGCCGGCACGTCCTGTACCACCTTCAGTCCATTGTGGACATCATGCGTACCCGGGCGGTGGCCATGGCGGGCGGCCAGGTGATCGTCGGCGCCGCCATCGTCCGCGACCGGACCGTGCTGGCCCAACAACGCGCCTACCCGCCCGCCGTGGCCGGCCGGTGGGAGCTGCCCGGCGGCCGGGTCGAACCCGGAGAGTCCGATGTGGACGCCGTGGCCCGCGAGTGCGCGGAGGAGCTCGGCATCAAGATCCTGGTCGGTGAGACCGTCGGCCCGGACATCGCGCTGCCGGAACACCGCGTGCTCCGCGTCTACCAGGCCGAACTCGCCGACCACCACCAACTGCCCCACCCGCACGACCACCAGGCGCTGCGCTGGCTGACCCCCGGCCGGCTCGGCCAGGTCACCTGGCTGCCGGCCGACCGGGTGCTGCTCCCCACCCTGCGCCGCCTCCTGCGCTAGCGACCGCCCTGAATGCCCCATTCAGGGCGTTGAACGTCACCAATGCCCCATTCAGGGCATCGCAGCCGGCGCCGGAGCTAACCGCCGAGGCCGGCCAGGCGGAGCGCGGCCGCCAGGCGCTCGGCGCCGCGTTCGGCGGCCTGTTCGGCTCCCCGGCGCCGGATCCGGTCCAGCTCGGCCGGGTCGGCCAGCAGCTCGCGGACGCGCTCGCGCACCGGGCGCAGCTCCTCGATCACCACCTCCGCCACGGTGTTCTTCAGCTCGCCGTAGGAGGAGAAGCCCGCCGCCACCTCGCGGACCGGCTTGCCGGTGCAGGCCGCCACGATCTCCAGCAGGTTGGCCAGCCCCGGCTGCTCGGCCGGCCGGTAGGCCACCCGGTCGATGCTGTCGGTCACCGCGCGCTTCACCTTGCGGCGCAACAGCTCCGGCTCATCCATGACGAACAGCACGCCGGCCGCCTCGCTGGCCGACTTGGCCATCTTCCTGCTCGGGTCCGCCAGGTCCTTCACCCGCGCGCCGGCGGGCGGGGTGACCGCCTCGGGCACCACGAACGCCTCGCCGAAGGTCCCGTTGAACCGCCTGGCCAACGCCCGCGCCAACTCGACGTGCTGGGCCTGGTCGTCGCCGACCGGCACCTCGTCGGCACCCTGCAACAGGATGTCGGCGGCCATCAGCACCGGGTAGGTGAACAGCCCGACCCGCACCGGCGTCGCGGCCGGCTCCCGGTCGGCGCTCTTCTCCTTGAACTGCGTCATCCTGGCCGCCTCGCCGAACGAGCACGTGCACTCCAGCACCCAGGTCAGCGGGCCCAGCTGGGGTAACAGGTCGGACTGCACGAAGATCCGGTCCTGGTCGATCCCGGCGGCCACCAGCAGCGCGAGCAGGTCACGCGACCGGTGCCGCAGCCGCCGCGGGTCGTAGTAGGTGGTCATCGCGTGCAGATCGCTCACGAAGTACAGGTCACCCGGCCGCCCCTCGCGGGCCCACTGCCTGATGGCGCCGAGATAGTTGCCGAGGTGGACCGGCCCGGACGGGGTGATCGCGGAGAGGCGAGGCACTGCGGGGCTCCTTCTGGTCGTCGCCGCCCACCTCGGAGGCCCCAGGACACAACACAGGCCGCCCGCGGGCGGCCTGTTGGTCTCGAACGCGTGCGCGTCACAGCCGCCGGTCGACGGCCCACCATTCACGAATCGTGACAGCGCACATACCCAGCAGTCTATCCGGCTACGCGGCCTTCTTCGCCAGGTCGTGTCGCGCCTTGCGCAGCGCCAGCACCGGACACCGCTTGCAGCGCGACGAGGACCGGCAACACTTCTTCTTGACCTTGCCGGCCTTGATGAGTTTGCGCACAGTCGCCGCCGGGGTCTTGACGGGCTTGACCTGCTTGGACTTGCCGCCCACACCCGCTCCCGTCGCTTGCCGTTCACTTAGGTTAGCCTCGCCTTCTGCTTGGGCGCCAGCGACGGCGGCTATCCTGATACACGCCGCGACCGCCTTCTCCGCGCGCAACCAACGACGTCAAGCCATGAATCAGGAGCACGTGCGTGCCTGCCACCGATACCGGGGCGCCTGCGATCGCCAGGACCGACCTCCGAAACGTCGCGATCGTCGCGCACGTCGACCACGGGAAAACCACCCTGGTCGACGCCATGCTCCGCCAGTCCGGCGCCTTCTCCGCCCGAGCCGAGCCCGTCGACCGAGTGATGGACTCCGGCGAGCTCGAGCGGGAGAAGGGCATCACGATCCTGGCCAAGAACACCGCCGTGCACCGCGAGACCGCCGACGGGCCGCTCACCATCAACGTGATCGACACCCCGGGCCACGCGGACTTCGGCGGCGAGGTGGAGCGCGGGCTGTCCATGGTCGACGGCGTGCTGCTGCTGGTCGACGCCAGTGAGGGCCCGCTGCCCCAGACCAGGTTCGTGCTGCGCAAGACCCTCGCCGCCGGTCTGCCGGTGGTGCTCGTGGTCAACAAGGTCGACCGGCAGGACGCGCGGATCGCCGAGGTCGTCTCCGAGACCCACGACCTGCTGCTCGACCTGGCCACCGAGCTCGACCACCTGGACGCCAACATCCTCGACCTGCCGGTCGTCTACGCCTCGGCGCGCGCCGGCCGGGCCAGCCTGACCGCGCCCGCCGACGGCGGCCTGCCCGACAGCGACAACCTCGACCCGCTGTTCGACACCCTGCTGGCGCACGTCCCGCCGCCGGCCGGCGACCCGGACGCCCCGCTGCGCGCGCTGGTCACCAACCTGGACGCGTCCAGCTTCCTCGGGCGGATCGCCCTGTGCCGCATCCACGCCGGCACCATCCGCAAGGGCCAGACCGTGGCCTGGTGCCGGGCCGACGGCTCGATCACCAACGTGCGCATCACCGAGCTGCTGATCACCGAGGCCCTCGAGCGGATGCCCGCCCAGCAGGCCGAGGCCGGCGACATCGTGGCCATCGCGGGCATCCCGGAGATCACCATCGGCGACACGCTCGCCGACGCCGACAACCCCCAGCCGCTGCCGCGGATCACCGTCGACCAGCCGGCCATCTCGGTCACCGTGGGCGTGAACACCTCACCGCTGGCCGGCCGGGGCGGCGGCAACAAGCTGACCGCCCGCCTGCTCAAGAACCGGTTGGACGCCGAGCTGGTCGGCAACGTCTCGGTCAAGGTGCTGCCGACCGAGCGCCCGGACACCTGGGAGGTCCAGGGCCGAGGCGAGCTCGCGCTGGCGATCCTGGTCGAGACCATGCGCCGCGAGGGCTTCGAGCTGACCGTCGGCCGCCCGGAGGTCGTCACCCGCACGGTCGACGGCACCCTGTGCGAGCCGTTCGAACGGCTCACCGTGGACGCGCCGGAGGAGCACCTCGGCGCCATCACCCAGCTGCTCGCCGCGCGCAAGGGCCGCCTGGAACACATGGGCGGACACGGCACCGGCCGGATCAAGGTCGAGTACGTCGTCCCGTCCCGAGGGCTGATCGGCTTCCGCACCGACTTCCTCACCGAGACCAGGGGCACCGGCATCGCGAACGCGATCTTCGAGGGCTACTTCCCGTGGGCGGGCGCGATCCGCGGCCGGCACTCCGGCTCGCTGGTCGCCGACCGCACCGGCTCGGTCACCAGCTACGCCATGCTCCAGCTCGCCGACCGCGGCTCGTTCTTCGTCGAGCCGGGCGCGGAGGTCTACCAGGGCATGGTCGTCGGCGAGAACCCGAGGGCCGAGGACCTCGACGTGAACGTCACCAGGGAGAAGAAGCTCACCAACATCCGCTCCTCCACCGGCGACGAGCTCGAACGCCTCGCCCGGCCGCGCAAGCTGGTGCTCGAGGAGGCGCTGGAGTTCTGCGCGGGCGACGAGTGCGTCGAGGTCGCGCCGGATGTGGTGCGCATCCGCAAGGTCATCCTGGACAGCGTCCAGCGGGCCCGCGCGCGCTCCCGGGAGAAGTCCCGCGACTCCTGAGGAACCGTCGCCCGCCGCCACGCGTCACCTGAACGAGGGAGTGTCGGGGTGGTCTGGCAGGGTCGGGTCACACCGGTGTGGCACAAGGGGAGGTGGGCCGGGTGGCGCGTACGACAAGGATGCTCGGGCTACTGCTCGTGCTCACCGTCACCGCGTGCACCCCGGCGCCCCGGTTGGTCAACACCCCGGTGACCAGCCCGGTCCCGGACGAGGTCGACACCGGTGAGGTGGTCGTCGGCGTGAGCAGCGTCGCCGGCGGCTACAACCCCCACCACGTCAGCGACCAGTCCGTGGTCACCACCGCGCTGGCGAACCTGGTGCTGCCATCGGTGTTCCGGCCGGGCCAGGACGGGACCCCTCGGCTGGACACCACGCTGATGTCCTCGGCCAGCGTGACCAGCTACGACCCGTACACCGTGACCTACCGGATCCGCTCGGACGCCTCCTGGTCGGACACCGCGCCGGTGGCCGCGGAGGACTTCGTCTACCTCTGGCAACAGATCATCGAGTCGCCGGGCGCCATCGACGCCGCCGGCTACCGGCTGATCAGCGACATCAACGCGCGGGACGCCGGCAAGGTGGTGGAGGTCGTCTTCGACCAGCCCTACCCCGGCTGGCGCTCGCTGTTCGCCAGCCTGCTGCCAGCGCACCTGCTCAAGGACGCCCCCGGCGGCTGGACCGACGCGCTACAGACCAACTTCCCGGCCACCGCCGGGCCCTACGCGGTCAAGGCACTGGACACCGACCGCGGCGAGGTCGTGCTCGAACGCAACGACCGGTACTGGGAGGAGCCGGCGAGCCTCGACCGGATCGTGCTGCGCCGCGCCGCCGGCGACCAGTTGGTCAGCGCCATCGACGCGGGCCATCTCCAGCTCGCGCTGGCCAAGATGGACACCGTCAGCGCGAACACGGTCGCCGAGCTCGACACGCCGATCACCACCGAGACGGTGCCCCGGCCGACGGTCACCACGCTGGCGCTGCGGCCGGACCGGCCAGGGCTGACCGACCCCACCGTGCGCGCCGCGATCATCGCCGCGCTCGACCGCGACCAGCTGGTCACCGTCGGCACCGGCAACGGTCCCGGCGCCACTCTGGTGGCCGACGCCCAGGTGCTCGCGCCGTCGTCTCCCGGTTACCGCAGGACCATCCCGCCCGCCAGACGGCACGCCCCGCCCGAGGTCGCCCGGCTGCTCGGCCAGGCCGGCTACACCAGCACCCCCGCCGGCTGGACCCGCGACGGCCAGCCACTCGATGTGGTGATCGGCGCACCGGCCGAGCGCGAGCCGGCCCAACTGGTCGCCAAGGAGGTCGCCCGCCAGCTCGTCCTGGCCGGCATCCCGGCCAGGACCGCCACCCTGCCCGCCGACGACCTCTACACCCAGCTCTACGCGGCGGGCGAGAACAGCGACGACAACACCGACGGCAACACCGGCGACGAGAACACCGTGGATCTCGCGGTGATCGCCCAGCCGGTCGGCGGCGACCAGGCCACGGTGCTGGCCACCAACTTCGGCTGCGCCGCCGGCGCCGACGGCGAACCCCCCGTCACCAATCCGCTCGGCTTCTGCGACGCCGGGGTACAGCCGACGATGGACGCGGCGCTCACCGGAGCACTCTCGGTAACCGACGCGCTGGCGGCCGTCGAGCCCATCCTCTGGGAGGCCGCGGTGTCGCTGCCGCTCTACCAGGAGTCGGAGACACTTGCCGTCCGTCCGGACGTGTCCGGCGTCGCGAGCGGCCCGCCGCTCGTTGGTCCGTTCGGCGGCGCCGCCGGCTGGCAGCGCGCCGCCGGCTGAGCCGGCCGGCCGGACATCTTCCGGACATCCGGGCAGGTACCGAAAAACACGCCACAACCCCCCGAAAGTCGGGCTTAACCAGGGATTTAATGCCCCGGCGTAATCGGCGGGTCGCGTGCCGCCACCGGCGTGTCACCCTTTGGTCACGATCACTCCGGAGCTCGTGACGGGGAGTTCCGAAGTTCCTACCGTCCTGCAACGGCGTGCCGACGATTGTGCCTCGATGCGTCACAAGATCACCGTCTGGACGAGAGCCAGCGACGCGACGCCCACGGAAGTCGCCCGTCAGCCCCGCCGCGCGGTGCTCGCCGGCTCCGTGCACGATGTGTCACGACAACACAGGGAGCACACCCCGGACCGGGGGTTGCTCGCCCATGGAGGAATCGACTTGAGAACGAAATCCGTTCTGCTGCGTGCGGCAGCCGGGCTGGCCACGGCCAGCCTGGTGTTGACCGCGTGCTCACAGCAGAGCAACACCGGGACAGACGACTCCGGCGGCGACGGCAACAAGGAGCCGTCAGTCGGCTACCCCGAGGTCGAGAACACCGAGGTCGAAGAAGGCAAGCCGGGCGGCACGTTCCGGTTGGGCATCGTCGAGCCGACCGCGATCGACCCGTACAACGCCCAGGAGTCCGAGGGCATCCTGGTCGCCGAGTACCTGTTCACCGGACTCACCCGGACCACCCCGGACGGCAAGACCGAGCCCGCGCTCGCGGACGACTGGGAGAGCAACGAGGACTGCTCGGAGTGGACCTTCAACCTCAAGACCGGGACGAAGTTCCACAACGGTGAAGAGGTCACCTCCGCGTCGTTCAAGCGGGGCTGGGAGCGCACGGTCGCCAAGGCCGCCGCCTCGGACGTGGCCTACCACTTCGACCAGATCGACGGCTACGAAGCCATGCAGGGCGGCACCGCCAACGCGCTGTCCGGCGTCGACGCGTCCGACCCCGCCGTGCTGAAGGTGAAGCTGGCCAAGCCGAGCTGCGAGTTCTACATCCGTACCGCGCACACGGCGATGAGCCCGGTGCCGACGGTGGCCGGCGCGGCGGACAACACGACCTTCAACGACCTGCCGATCGGCAACGGCCCCTTCCAGATGGACGGCCCGTGGCAGCACGACGTCGGCATCGGCCTCAAGCGCTTCGACGGGTACACCCTCGACGACAAGGCGTACCTGGACGCGGTCGAGATCACCATCCTGGTCGGTGACGAGACCGCGCAGCAGAAGGAGCTCGACGGCCTGAACAACGGCCAGTTCGACTGGGCCCGGATCCCACCGAACCAGCTCAAGACCACCAGGGAGACCTACGAGCCCAAGGACGGCTGGATCTCCAAGAAGACCTTCGGTATCGACTACCTGCTGGTCATGGCGACCCAGAAGCCGCTGGACACGCCGGAGGCCCGCAAGGCGATCTCGATGGCGATCGACCGCAACACGATCATCGAGGGCATCTTCGACGGCTCCCGCGCACCGGCGACCACGTTCGTCCCCGGTGGTTACACCGACGCGTACCAGCCGGGCGTCTGTGACGCCTGCGAGTACAACGTCGAGGAGGCCAAGAAGCTGGCCAAGGAGGCCGGGCTGACCCCGGGCACCGAGCTCAACTTCCAGTTCAACACCGGTGGCGGCCACGAGGAGTGGACCGCGGCGGTCAAGCAGCAGCTGGAGAAGAACCTCGGCCTGAAGGTCAACTACTCGGGCGTCGAGTTCAGCGACATGCTGGAGAACCAGAAGCAGGCCAAGTCGACCGGCATCTACCGCCTGTCGTGGGGTGCCGACTACGGTACGCCGGGCAACTTCCTCCAGCCGATCTACTCGACCTCGGCGATCGGTACCAGCGACCCGAACGCGCCGGCGACCGGCGACAACCGTGGCCGCTACTCCAACCCCGAGTTCGACAAGCTGGTCGAGGAGGCGGCGTCCACCAAGGACGAGGCCGAGCGCAACGAGCTGTACAAGAAGGCCGAGCAGATCGCGATCGGTGAGGACCTGGCCAACATCCCGATGTTCGAGCGCCAGCAGTTCCGGGCGTTCGACAGCGCGAAGTGGGGCAACGCCGGGTTCATGGACTTCCACGAGAACCCGCCGCTGTCCGTGATCTACCAGAAGTGATTTTGGCGTAACCGGTGGTCGGCGGCCTCAACCACGAGGCCGCCGGCCACACCTACGAGAGAGGTCGAACCGGCTGTGGCGAAGTTCATCACCCGCAGGCTCGCCCACGCCGTCCTGGTCATCATCGCGGCGACCTTCCTGATCTACCTCGGGCTGTTCACCCTGGGTGATCCGTTCGCGTCCAGCGGCGAGAAGACGGTCCCCCCGGAGATCCAGGAGGCGCTGCGCGAGAAGTTCGGCATGGACCAGCCGTTCTTCATGCAGTACCTGACCTACCTGCAGAACATGTTCACCTTCGACTTCGGCATCGACTTCGAGCAGCGGCGCGACGTGGCCGACATGCTCTCGACCGCCGTGCCGGCGACCGCGCGGCTCGCGGTGTTCGCGATCATCATCCAGGTGATCATCGGGCTGACCGCCGGCATCGTCGCCGCGGTGTCCCAGTACAGCTTCCGTGACGTGCTCATCACGATCATCACCACGCTCGGCATCGGCGTCCCGGTCTTCGTGATCGGCATCGGCGTGCGGGCGTGGTTGTCCGGCGAGTGGATCTTCCCCGCGGTCCCGCGCAGCTTCACCATCGAGACACCGTGGTGGCAGGAGATCATCCTGCCGGCGCTGACGCTGGCCATCCTGGACGCGGCGTTCATCGCGCGCCTGATGCGCGGCTCGATGCTCGAGGTGCTGCAGGCCGACTACATCCGCACGGCGCGCGCCAAGGGCATCTCCGAGCGCAAGGTCATCGGCAAGCACGCGTTCCGGAACTCGATCATCCCGGTGATCACCTACACCGGCGTCAGCCTGGGCGTGCTGCTCGGCGGCGCGATCATCACCGAGCGGATCTTCGAGTACCAGGGCATCGGCTACCTGCTGATCCGGGCGATCAGCCAGCACAACAACCCCGTCATCGTGCCGATCGTGGTGTTCGCCGTGGTCATCTTCGTGATCCTGTCGACGGTGGTCGACATTCTCTACGCGTACCTTGACCCGCGGATCAGGCTGCACTGAGGGAGCACTCGTGACGACACCACCCCAGAGCGGGCATGAGCCGGACACCCACATCCCGGCCGAAGCACTGATGACCAGGTTCGAGGCGCCGGAGCCGGACGTCGTCGCGGCCGGCACGCCCGACCGCAAGCCGGGCAAGACCGGCCAGCTGCGCGACATCTGGAAGCGCTACAGGAAGAACAAGCTGGCCGTCGCCGGCCTCGTGGTGGTGATCTTCTTAATGATCGTCGCCATCCTGCAGCCGTTCATCACGCCGTTCGACCCGATGGAGCAGAACCCGCTCAACTCGCGGAACCCACCGTCGGCCAGACACTGGTTCGGCACCGACATCCTCGGCCGCGACATGTTCTCCGGGATCGTCTACGGCGCGCGGCTGGCGATGATCGTCGGCTGGAGCGTGATGATCCTGTCGCTGGTCGTCGGGGTCGCCCTCGGCGCCATCGCCGGATTCCGCGGCAAGGCGGTCGACTCGGTCATCATGCGACTGACCGACATCGTGCTCGCCTTCCCGGCGCTGATCGGCGCCATCCTGGTCGTGCAGATCTTCGGCAACGGCATCTTCCAGGTGATCATCGCGCTGGTCATCCTGAGCTGGCCGACGGCGGCGCGGCTGATGCGCGGCTCGACGCTGTCGCTGCGCGAGTCGGAGTACGTCGAGGCGGCCCGCTCGATCGGCGCCTCCGACACCAGGATCGTGACCCGCCACATCCTGCCGAACGCGATCGCGCCGACGCTGATCTACTCGTTCAGCCACATCGGGGTCGCGATCGTGGCGATGGCCTCGCTGGCGTTCCTCGGCATCGGCGTGCCGCCGGACATCCCGGAGTGGGGCACGATGATCGCGAAGGCGGTGCCATCGCTGAACGTCGACGGCGAGTCGCACATGTGGGTGTTCCCCAGCCTCGCGATCGTGATCACCACGCTGGCCTTCGCGTTCGTCGCCGACGGCCTGCGCGATTCGATCGACCCGAAACTTCGGTAAGGAGTCCCCGCGCATGGCGCGCAACGAAAGCACGACCGACTTCGAACTCGAAGAGTCCTCGTCGGCGCCGCTGCTCGAGGTCGAGGACCTGCGGGTGCACTTCGCGACCGACCGTGGCGTGGTCAAGGCAGTCGACGGGGTCAGCTGGCACGTCAGGGAGGGCGAGACGCTGGCCATCGTCGGCGAGTCCGGCTCCGGCAAGTCGGTGTCCGCGATGAGCATCCTCGGCCTGGTGCCCAGCCCGCCGGCGACCTTCCCCTCCGGCGACATCCGCCTGCGCGGCCGGTCGATCCTCAAGCTGCCGGAGAAGCAGCAGCGCAAGCTGCGCGGCAGCGAGATCTCGATGATCTTCCAGGACCCGCTGACCGCGCTGAACCCGGTGTTCAAGGTCGGCGACCAGATCGCCGAGATGATCACCGCCCACCAGCAGGTGACCAAGACCAATGCCCGGCGCAAGGTGCTCGAGCTGCTCGGCGAGGTCGGCATCCCCAACCCGGGGGTGCGGATCAACCAGTACCCGCACGAGTTCTCCGGCGGCATGCGCCAGCGCGCGATGATCGCGATGGCGCTGGCCAACGACCCCAAGGTGCTGCTGGCCGACGAGCCGACGACCGCGCTGGACGTCACCATCCAGGCGCAGATCATGCTGCTGCTGGAGAAGCTCCAGGCGGAGCGCAACACCGCGATCGTGCTGATCACCCACGACCTCGGGCTGGTGGCCAGCCACGCCGACCGGATCAACGTCATGTACGCCGGGCGGATCGTGGAGGCCGGCAGCTGCGACGACGTGTTCTACCGGCCGCAGCACGCGTACACCTTCGGTCTGCTGTCCAGCCTGGCCAGGATGGACCGCAGGCGCCAGGAGCGGCTGCTGCCCATCCCCGGCATGCCGCCGAGCCTGTCGCGGGTGCCTGCCGGTTGTCCGTTCCACCCCCGCTGCCGGTTCGCCACCGACGCCTGTGCCGAGGCCGTGCCGCCGCTGGACACCGTCGAGCTGCCAGAGACCGACCACGGCGGGCTGCACCGGGCCGCGTGCATCCACAGCGACCAGGTCCAGATCGCCTTTCAGGAAAGGTTGGCGCAATGAGCAGAGCCTGCGCAGCGAGTCAGGCCGAGTGCTACGCAGCCGCACCTCAGGGGAACGTGAAGCAACTCAGCCACGAGCACGTGACCAAACAGCGCTTTCCACTCGCCAACGCAACCACAACTCTGAATCCCGGGGAGGCGGACCAGCAATGAGCGCGCCTAGTTCGCAGAATCCCGGGGGCGGGGCCGCGTTGGCCGAGGCGCCGGTGCTCGAGGTCACCGACCTGGTCAAGCACTTCCCGATCCGGGGCGGGCTGATCGGGCGCCGGGCGTCGGGGTTCGTCCAGGCGGTCAACGGCGTCTCGCTGAACGTCAACCGGGGCCAGACGGTCGCGCTGGTCGGCGAGTCCGGCTGCGGCAAGTCGACCACCGCGCGCGCGATCCTGCGGCTGATCGAGCCGACCAGCGGCTCGATCCGGCTCGACGGCACCGACGTGGTCGCGCTCGGGCCGCGCGAGCTGCGGCGCACCCGGCGGCATATGCAGATCGTGTTCCAGGACCCGTACGCCTCGCTGAACCCGAGGATGACGATCCGCCAGATCCTGACCGAGAAGTACCAGCTGCAGGACGCCGAGGTGACCAGCTCGACGATCTCCGACCTGCTCGACCTGGTCGGGCTCGCCGAGGAGTACGCCGACCGGTACCCGCACGAGTTCTCCGGCGGCCAGCGCCAGCGCATCGGCATCGCGCGCGCGATCGCGATGAACCCCAAGTTCATCGTGCTCGACGAGCCGGTCTCCGCGCTGGACGTGTCGATCCAGGCGCAGATCATCAACCTGCTCGAGGACCTGCAGGACGAGCTCGGCCTGACCTACCTGTTCATCGCGCACGACCTGTCGGTGGTGCGCCACATCGCCGACCGGGTCGCGGTGATGTACCTGGGCAACGTGGTGGAGATCGCCGACCGGGACGAGCTGTTCGACCGGCCGCACCACCCCTACACCCAGGCGCTGATCTCCGCGGTGCCCATCCCGGACCCGCACATCGAGCGCCGGCGCGAGCGGATCGTGCTGCGCGGCGACGTGCCCAACCCGGCGAACCCGCCGTCGGGCTGCCGGTTCCGCACCCGCTGCTGGAAGTTCGAGACCCTGTCGGAGACCGACGCGCGCCGGTGTGTCGAGGAGCCGCCGCCGCTCTACGACGTGGCCGGTGCGTTCGGCCACCAGGCGTCGTGTCACTATGCGGCACCGCGCGAAGTGGTGCGCGCCTGACCGCCGCCCGTACTGGACTGGACTACCGATGACGGCCCTTCGATGACTCTGTCCGCCGCTCCCCGCCTACTGCTCGTACACGCCCACCCGGACGACGAGAGCCTGTGGACCGGGGGCACCATCGCCCGCTACGCGGCGGCCGGCACGCAGGTCACGCTGGTCACCTGCACGCTGGGCGAAGAGGGCGAGATCATCCCCGAGTCGCTGCGCGAGCTGGCCACCGACCGGGCCGACCAGCTCGGCGGCTACCGGATCGGCGAGCTGCGCTCGGCGTGTGCCGCGCTCGGCGTCTCCGACCACCGCTGGCTGGGCGGCCCCGGCCGCTGGCGCGACTCCGGGATGGCCGGCACGCCGGCCAACGCCCACCCGCGCACGTTCGCCGGCGGCGACCTGGCCGGGCAGACCGAGGTGCTGGCCGAGATCCTCACCGAGGTGCGCCCACAGGTGGTGGTCACCTACGGCCCGGACGGCGGCTACGGGCACCCCGACCACATCCGGGCGCACGAGATCACCACCGCGGCGTGCGCGGCGGTCGGCGAGGTCGACCGGGTGTTCCACGCGGTGACCTCGCGCCGGGCCACCGAGCAGGGGGTCGACGCGCTCGCGGCCGTGCCGGAGCTGCCCTACCGGCTGCCGGCGCCGGGTGAGCTGCCGGTCACCGACGACGCGCTGATCACCACCACGGTGTCGGTCGCCGACGTGCTCTCGGTCAAGCTGCGGGCGTTGCGCGCGCACTCGACACAGATCAGCGTGTGGCAGTCGGCGGCGGGCGCGAACTGCTACGCGCTGACCAACGGCATCGCCCAGCCCATCCCGGCCGACGAGTTCTACATCCTCGCCGCCGGCGACCCGACCGGGGCGGACACGGACCTCTTTGGCGGACTCTGATGCAGCTGCGCGACCGGCTGCTCGTGGTGCTGCTGATGCTCGACGCGGTGGTCCTCGCCGTGGTGCAGCTGATGTTCCTGCCGCTGTCGTTCGACGGGTACCTGCTGCCCAACCTCGACGGGTTCCCGCTGCCGCTGATGGCGGCGCTGGCCGCGGTGACCAACCCGCTGCTGGTCTCCCTGGCCGCGCGGCTGTCCAGGCGGATGGCGGTGGCGGCGGCGCCGCTGCTGGCCTGGATCGCGACGATCGCGGTGGTCGGGATGTTCGGTCCGGGCGGCGACCTGCTGCTGACCGAGGACTGGCGCTCGCTGGTGTTGTTCGCGGCCGGCGCGTTGCCAGCCGCAGTGATGCTTGGCAAGGTGTTGGCGAACACGATCACGGCACCGCGGTGAACCTGCTCCAATGACGAGGGGGATACTAGCGACAGCCGGTAACCTCCGCTGGCAGGCACCATCAGAAGGAAGAAGCAGGAGAACGCAGTGACCTATGTGATCGCCGAGCCCTGCATCGATTTGCTCGACAAAGCGTGCATCGAAGAGTGCCCGGTCGACTGCATCTACGAAGGGGACCGGATGCTCTACATCCACCCCGACGAGTGCGTGGACTGCGGTGCCTGCGAGCCCGTGTGCCCGGTCGAAGCCATCTACTACGAGGACGACGTCCCCGATCAGTGGAAGGAATACACCAAGGCCAACGTCGACTACTTCGATGAGCTCGGCTCGCCGGGCGGCGCGGCCAAGGTGGGCAAGGTCGCCGCGGACCCGCAGTGGATCAAGGATCTGCCGCCGGTCCAGCACGACGAGTGAGCCGCTCGCTGCCGAGCTTCCCCTGGGACTCGCTCGCCTCGGCGAAGGCGTCGGCCGGTGAGCATCCAGACGGGCTGATCGACCTGTCGGTCGGTACTCCGGTCGACCCGGTGCCGCCGCTGGTCCAGCAGGCGTTGCAGGCAGTCGCGGCCGAGCCCGGCTACCCGACGACCCACGGCACGCCGCGGTTGCGCGCGGCGGCCGCCGGGGCGATGGCGCGCCGGCACGGCGTCACGGTCTCCCCGACCGACGTGCTGCCCACGATCGGCTCGAAGGAGCTGGTGGCGTGGCTGCCGACGCTGCTGGCGCTCGGGCCGGCCGACACGGTCGTCATCCCGGCGCTGGCCTACCCGACCTACGAGGTCGGCATCCGGCTGGCCGGCGCGTCGGTGTTGCGCACCGACGGGCTGTTCGCGGCCGGGCCGCTGCGCCCGGCGCTGGTCTGGATCAACTCCCCGGCCAACCCGACCGGGCAGGTGCTGCCGGTCGAGCACCTGCGCAAGGTCGTCGACTGGGCAAGGGAGCGCGGCGCGGTGGTGGCCGCGGACGAGTGCTACCTGACGCTGAGCTATGGGACCGAGCAGCCGCACTCGATCCTGCACCCGGACGTGTGCGGCGGCCGGTTCGACGGGCTGCTCGCGGTGCACTCGCTGTCCAAGTCCTCGAGTCTGGCCGGGTACCGGGCCGGCTTCGTCACCGGCGACCCCGCGTTGGTCGAGCGCCTGCTCGCCAGCCGCAAGCACGCCGGGATGATCGTCCCGCTGCCCGTGCAGTCCGCGATGACCGCCGCGCTGTCCGACGACACGCACGTCGAGGCGCAGCGGGCGCGGTTCGCCGCCAGGCGCACGGTGCTGATGGCGGCCTTGACCGGCGCTGGTTTCCGGATCGACCACTCGACGGCCGGGCTGTACCTGTGGGCCAGCCGGGACGAGCCGGCGTGGGACACCGTGCGGTGGTTCGCCGAGCGCGGGATCCTGGTCGCCCCGGGGACCTTCTACGGCCCGACGGGCGACCGGCACGTCCGGGTCGCGCTCACCGCGCCGGACGACCGCGTGGCACGGGTCGCCAGCCGCCTGACCTAGCCCGTCCCCGGCCAGGTCAACTGCCCTGAATGCCTCATTCGGGACGTTGAACGTCGCCAATGCCCCATTCAGGGCATCGCGGCCGGGCGGGCCAGGAGGGCGGCGGCCAGTACGTCGAGCTCGTCGAAGGTCTCGCGCCAGCGGGCCCGGCAGTCGGCGCGCCGGCCGCGTTCCCGCTCCACCAGGCGACCGGCGACGAACACGGCCTCGTGGTCGGCCGCGGCCAGGCTGGCGGCCAGCCGGCGCAGCTCCTCCTCGGCGACGGTGGCGTCCTGGTGGTCGCCGAGCACTTCCTGGAACGCCTTGGTCGCCTTGATCAGCCTGGCTACCGGCTTGCCGCCGGCGGGGGCGGCGAGCTCGGCGGCGTAGCGCAACCGCTTGCCCCGGATGCGCAGCGCGTGCAACTGGTCGTCCGGCGGGTCGTCGCCGATGGCCAGCGCGTCCTTGCGCAGCTTGCGGTGTGGGCGGGCGATGACCTCGAGCAGTGCCCTGCCGTCGCCGTCCCGATCGGGCACCGTGGTCGCCAGGTCGGTGCGGGTCAGCTCGGCCAGGCTGTGCAGCAGGGCGGTGTACCTGGGGGTGCGCAGGCTGTCCAGCATCTGGCGGCGGGCCTGCTCGCGGTCGGCCACCAGCCCGGCGAACAGGCGTTCGGCGGCGGCGCGCTCGGTCCTGGTCAGGTCGGCCGCCTCCTCGCGCAGGCGGCCGAGCAGCACGTCCAGGTCCCTGATCCGGCCGAGCACGCCGCCGAGCCAGCGCAGCTCGCCCTGCAGGGTGTCCCGAGCCCGGTCGGGCGCGACGGCCTTCAGCGCGGCCCGCAGCCTGCGGATCGCGACCCGCATCTGGTGCACGCCCTCGGGGTCCTCGTCGGCTCTGGCCACCGCCTCGTGCTCGACCAGCGCACGCACCTGAAGATCGATCCGCACCCGGACATGCACCGCGGGCGGCGCGTCAGCCGGCGCGACCGGCGCCGATTTCGGCAACCCCAACTCACCCAACATGCCCATCGCACCCATGCTACTGCCCGCCTACCGCAGCGAAGGGTCCCTTCGCTGCGCTAGGCGCAGGCAAGGGACCCTTCGCTGCGGTCGTCGCCGCAGTAGTCGCCGCGGTGGCGGCTCAGTTGGCGTGGAGGGCGGCGTTCAGTTCGATGCCCCTGCCGGTGCGGGAGACCGCCTCGACGGTGCCGGTCGCCGAGTTGCGGCGGAACAGCAGGCCGGGCACGCCGGACAGCTCACGCGCCTTGACCAGCCGGCCGTCCTCGAGCGCCACCTTCGTGCCGGCCGTGACGTACAGGCCGGCCTCGACCACCCCGCCGTCGCCGAGGGAGATCCCGACGCCGGCGTTCGCGCCGACCAGGCAGCCCTCGCCGATCGAGATGGTCTCCTTGCCGCCGCCGGACAGCGTGCCCATGATCGACGCGCCGCCGCCGACGTCGGAGCCGTCGCCGACCACCACGCCGGCCGAGATCCGGCCCTCCACCATCGACGCGCCGAGCGTGCCGGCGTTGAAGTTGACGAAGCCCTCGTGCATCACGGTCGTGCCGGTCGCCAGGTGGGCGCCGAGGCGCACCCGGTCCGCGTCGGCGATCCGCACCCCGTTCGGCACCACGTAGTCGACCATCCGGGGGAACTTGTCCACCCCATGGACGGTCACCTGGCCGCGGGAGCGCAGCCGCAGCCGGGTGGTGGCGAAGTTCTCGACCCGGCACGGGCCGTGGTTGGTCCACACGACGTTGGCGAGCACCCCGAACAGCCCGTCCAGGTTCAGCCCGTGCGGCGCCACCAACCTGGCCGACAGCAGGTGCAGCCGCAGGTAGGCGTCGTAGGCGTCGGCCGGCGGGTCGGTGAGCGAGATGATGCCGCAGCGCACCGCGACCACCTCGACCTCGCGGTCACCGTCCGGGCCGAGCAACGCCGAGACACCGGGGCCCAGTTCGTCGACCGCCTCCTGCTCGGACAGCTGTTTGGTGCCCGGCATCCGGCCGTCGTCCAGCTTGGGATGGGGGTACCAGGTGTCCAGCACCGTGCCGTCGTCGGCGACGGTGGCGATCCCGACTCCCTGTGCTCCGGTGTTCTCGGTTGCGCTGCTCACGTCGGCAAGGCTAGTGGACCTGGAAGCGTGCGTCGGTGACCAGTTCGGCCAGCTGGTCGGTGGTGAACGGCAGGGCGTCCACCGCCGGCAGCCCCGCGTACTCGAAGGTGGTCGCCTGCGTGATGAACACCGTGGCGTGCTCGCCGCGGTACCCGACCAGCTCGGAGGTCCCCCCGTCGGGGTGGTCGAAGAGGTCGAACGTCGCGACGCGCTTGCCGTCGACCAGTTTCTCCTCGCACGACGGCAGCCCTCCCAGTTCGCACCCTTCGCTGACCTTCAGGCCCGGAATGTGCTCGTGCACCCTGATCTCCAGCCGGCCGACGCCACCGCCCTTGGCCAGCGGTACGTCCGCGTAGTAGGACCACGCCTTGCCGTCGTCGGGACCGCCCAACTCGTACTGCGCCATGTGCCGCTTGAGCCGCACGCCGTCGAGGTCCCCCTCGCCGACGAGGTCTTCTGGCACCTCGTACCCGGCGGGCACCACGCGCACCAGGTCGTCCAGCAGGGCGACCGCCTTGTCGTTCTCCGGGCCGGAGTCGACGCGCTGGTCGGTCTGGCCGTCCGGCCATCGGGTATTGGTGTTCTCCGTGGGTGGGGGGGTCTCGGTGACCTGAATGCTCGGCGACTGCGCCACCTCCAGCCCGTCAGTCCCGCCGGTGCCCGGCGTGAAGGCCACCACGCCGACGACGATGGCCGCGACGGCCATGGCGCTGCCCGCACCGGCCCACGTCGCCCGGCGGCGCCTGCGGTCGCGGTGGGCCGCGTCCAGTACCGGCCCGTCACCCATCGGCGGCGGCTCGGGGGTGACGGACATGTCGCCGCGCAGGGCGGTACGGAACTCGTGCTCGTTCATGGGTTGTCTCCGCGTAGTGAGAAGTAGTCAGAATGTGGTGGCTGGGATGTGGTGGCGCAACGCCTCCAGGCCCCGTGCGGTCTGGCTCTTGACCGTGCCCGCCGTGCAGTTCATGGCGCTCGCGGTGTCCTCGACGGACATGTCCTCCCAGAAGCGCAGCACCAGCGCGGCCCGCTGTCGGGGCGCGACCTCGGCGAGCGCGCGCAGCACCACCAGCCGGTCCTCGACGTTGCCGATGACCGGGGCGAACTGCTCGGTGTGCTCGGCCGTCGGCCGCTCGCGGTGGAAGAACCCGCGCCGCGCCTCGTCCAGGAAGGTCCGCACCAGGATCTGGCGGGTGTAGGCGTCGAGCGTGTCGCGCGCGGCGACCCGGTTCCAGGATCGGAACAGCTTGACGAACGTGATCTGCACCAGGTCCTCCGCCCGATGCCAGTCACCGCACAGGAGATACGCGGTGCCCCGCAGGACACTCGAGCGGCTCCTGAAGTACTCGGCGAATGCGCCGTCGCGATCGGTCATGCACCCTCCAGTGGTAAATCCCGGGTTAGTCACGCGGGGTCCCCGGCTTCGGGTTGCACCACCGGTACGTTCTTTTTCGTGATCGCCGACCTTGACCTCACCGCCGACCCCGCCGACCTGACCGCCGCGCTGGTCGACATCCCCAGCGTCTCCGAGGGCGAGGGCGAGATCGCCGCCGCGGTCGAGGTGGCCCTGCGCGCCCTGCCCCAGCTCGAGGTCATCCGCTCCGGCAACACGGTCCTCGCCCGCACCAACCTCGGCCGGCCGTCCCGGGTGGTGCTCGCCGGGCATCTGGACACCGTGCCGGTCAACGAGAACCTGCCGGTGCGCCGGATCGGCGACGAGCTGCACGGGCTCGGCACGGTCGACATGAAGAGCGGCGACGCGGTGATGCTGCACATCGCCGGCGCGCTCACCGCTCCCCGCCACGACCTGACGTTCCTGTTCTACGACTGCGAGGAGATCGACGCCACCCGCAACGGCCTGGTGCGCATCGAGCGGGAGCTGCCGGCGTGGCTGGCCGGCGACCTGGCGATCGTGTGCGAGCCGTCCAACGCGGTGGTCGAGGCGGGCTGTCAGGGCACCATGCGGGTGGAGCTGCGGGCCACCGGCAGACGCGCGCACACCGCCCGCGCGTGGCTGGGCGTCAACGCGATCCACGCGCTCCAGCCCGCCCTGGCCACCCTGACCGGCTACCAGGCCCGCGAGGTCCACCTCGACGGCTGCCGGTACCAGGAGGGCCTGCAGGCGGTGCGCATCGGCGGCGGCGTGAGCGGCAACGTGGTGCCCGACGAGGCCGTGCTCACGGTGAACTTCCGGTTCGCACCGGACCGGTCGGTGGCCGACGCCACGGCCCACCTGCGCGAGGTGTTCGACGACCCTGGCTACGAGCTGACCGTGACCGACCACGCGGCCGGCGCGCTGCCCGGGCTGACCGCGCCCGCGGCGGCCGAGCTGGTGGCCGCGGCCGGCGGCAAGCCGATCGGCAAGCTCGGCTGGACCGATGTGGCCCGGTTCGCCGCGCTCGGCATGCCGGCGGTCAACTTCGGGCCCGGCGACCCGACCCTGGCCCACACCAGGGAGGAGCATGTGCCGATCGCCCAGATCCACCGGTGCGCCGAGGTGCTCACCCGGTTCCTCACCTGAGCGCGCTCGCGCGGGAGCCGTGGGTCGCCGCGAGCGCGAGCGCGCACAGCAGCGTGAGCCAGCGGCCGGGCCCGCTGCCGTAGTCGTTCGCGTCCAGGCCGTAGGTCGGCGCGAGGCTGCCGGCGAAGAGCACCGCGACCGCTGCGGCCAGCGCGATGCCGACGAACACGACGTGTGCGCGGCGGCTGGCGTTGGCCATGGCGAAGGTGCCGACGCCGAGGGTCAGCACGAGCAGCAGGGCGGCGACGGGCGGCCAGCCGTCGGCCAGCATGCCCCACAGCGTCTGCACGTCGTCGGCCTCGAGGCCGTCGTGGTCCTCGACCCGCCAGGTCGTCGCGGTGAGGGCGAGCATGGCGCCGGCGATCGCGCAGGCGAACGCGGCGTGCTGGTGCGCGTCGGCGGCGTGTTGGTGTTCGGCCGACTGTTGCTGGACGCGCTTGCGTAATGACTGCAGCGACTGCTCCAGCTTCATGATCCGCTCTTCGGAATTTCCCCCATCGGTCATTCCCGGAAATCTAGCCCGATCTACACTCGCGCGAGTGACCACCCAGCGATTCGAATCACCCGACGAGGAGCACCCGAGGGAGAAGCAGCGCGGCCCGGTCGTGCTCCGCCGATCACGGCGGGACGAGACCACGACGACCGACCAACGCCTGCTCGACTCCCGCGGCCCGGCCGACTGGGTGCACACCGACCCGTGGCGGGTGCTGCGCATCCAGGCGGAGTTCGTCGAGGGGTTCGGCGCGCTGGCCGAGGTGCCGCGCGCGGTGACCGTCTTCGGCTCGGCCCGCACCGGGCGCGAGCACCCGGACTACAAGCTCGGCCTGCAGATCGGCGAGGCGCTGGCCAAGGCGGGCTACGCGGCGATCACCGGCGGCGGCCCCGGCGTGATGGAGGCGGTGAACCGCGGCTGCTCGGAGGCCGACGGGCTGTCCATCGGGCTGGGCATCGAGCTGCCGTTCGAGCAGGGGCTCAACCCGTGGGTCGATCTCGGGGTCAATTTCCGCTATTTCTTCGCACGCAAGACGATGTTCGTCAAGTACTCCCAGGCGTTCATCTGCCTGCCCGGCGGTTACGGCACGCTGGACGAGCTGTTCGAGGCGCTCACCCTGGTACAGACCAAGAAGGTCACCAAGTTCCCGGTCGTCCTGTTTGGACGTTCCTATTGGGGCGGGCTGTACGACTGGATCCGCGGCACGGTGTTCGACGAGGGCAAGATCGGCGAGAAGGACGTGGCGCTGCTGCACCTCACCGACGACGTGGACGACGCGATCCGCGTGGTCGAGGAGGCCTATCAGGCCTGGGTCGAGGTCCACTAACCACGGACGTTTCCACCTGGTCACCAATTGTGTCCTCGGTGTATCGCCGGCGGGTTTCCCGCGACCGCCGTGGCACCATCGGCTCGTGGGAGAACTTCGTTTCGGTGACCGAGCGGTGGCGACCGACCGCGCTCTGGTGATGGGAATCGTCAACCGCACCAGGGACTCGTTCTACGATCATGGCGCGACCTTCGACGACCGGGCGGCGCTGGCCGCGGTCGACCGGCTGGTCGCCGAGGGCGCGGACATCGTCGACATCGGCGGCGTGCGCGCGGGCGCGCACGGCGAGCGGGTCGGGGTCGCCGAGGAGCTGCGCCGGGTGGTGCCGACGGTCGAACAGGTCCGCGCCCGACATCCGGACCTGGTGATCAGCGTGGACACCTGGCGCCACGAGGTCGGCCGGGCCGCGTGCGCCGCGGGCGCCGACCTGATCAACGACACCTGGGCTGGCGCGGATCCGCTGCTGGCCGAGGTCGCCGCGGAGTTCGGCGCCGGCATCGTGTGCTCGCACACCGGTGGCGCGGCGCCGAGGACCGACCCGCACCGGGTGCGCTACCTCGACGTGGTCGCCGAGGTCGCCGAG
Source organism: Actinophytocola sediminis (assembly GCF_054779715.1). Classification (NCBI taxonomy): domain Bacteria; kingdom Bacillati; phylum Actinomycetota; class Actinomycetes; order Pseudonocardiales; family Pseudonocardiaceae; genus Actinophytocola; species Actinophytocola sediminis. The sequence continues at coordinate 53,394 of NZ_BAAGXS010000057.1, forward strand.
GAGTTGGTGACCCGCGCGGAACACGTGGTGTCCCTCGGCGTGCCCGCCGACCGGGTGCTCATCGACCCGACCCACGACTTCGGCAAGAACACCTGGCACGGCCTGGAACTGTTGCGCCGGCTCGACGAGCTGGTGGACACCGGGTGGCCGGTGCTGATGGCCTTGTCCAACAAGGACTTCGTCGGCGAGACCCTCGGCGTCGGGCTGACCGACCGGGTGGACGGCACGCTGGCGGCCACCTCGGTGGCGGCCATGGTCGGCGCCAGGGTCTTCCGCGCCCACGAGGTCGCGCGTACCAGACAGGTGGTCGAGATGGTGGCCAGTATCAGCGGTTCCCGACCGCCCGCCCGCTGCCTGCGAGCGCTGGCCTGATGCACGCCGCCGCACGCGACTGGTTCACCTCGCGCACCTGGCAGAGTGTCGAGTGGACGGTCCAGGATCTGGTGGCCGCCAAGGGTTCCCGCACGGTCAGCGTGGTGCTGCCGGCGCTGAACGAGGAGGCCACGGTCGCCGAGGTGATCGCCTCGGTCCGCCCGCTGGTCGGCACGCTGGTCGACGAGCTGGTGGTGATCGACTCCGGCTCGACCGACGCCACGATCGAGGTCTCGCTCGCCGCCGGCGCGCGGGTGGTCCGCAGGACCGACGTGCTGACCGAGCTGGAACCGTTGCCCGGCAAGGGCGAGGTGCTGTGGCGCTCGCTGGCCGCGACCTCCGGCGACCTGCTGGTGTTCGTCGACTCCGACCTGGTCGACCCGGACCCGATGTTCGTCCCGACCCTGCTCGGCCCGCTGCTGCTGGAGCCGGACGTCCAACTGGTGAAGGGCTTCTACCGCCGCCCACTGTCCACTGAGGACTCGACGGACGGGTCAGGCGGCGGCCGGGTGACCGAGCTGATGGCCCGGCCGCTGCTGTCCACGCTGCGGCCGGAGCTGTCCGGGGTCATCCAGCCGCTGGCCGGCGAGTACGCGGGCACCCGGCGGCTGCTGGAGGCGGTGCCGTTCGCGCCCGGCTACGGGGTGGAGATCGGCCTGCTGCTCGACGCGCACGGGCTGGTCGGGCTGCCGGGCATCGCGCAGGTCAACCTCGGCGTGCGCCGCCACCGCAACCAGCCGCTGGCCGCCCTCGGCGTGATGGCCAGGCAGATCCTGACCACCGCGCTCGCCCGCTGCGGCGGCCCGCCGGTCGTCCCCGGCGAGCTGACCCAGTTCGTCCAGGTCGCCGGCGAATGGCTGCCCGACACCACCGCCATCCAGGCCCCCGACCGCCCGCCCATGCGTGACCTCCTGGCTGGTCAACCGCAGCGAAGGGTCCCTTCGCTGCGGCCAGTGCAGTGAAGGGACCCTTCGCCGCGTTGTGGGACGATCGCGGGCGTGACCACCGCACTGATCTACCTGGTCGTCATGGTCCTCGTCGCGGCCGTGGTGTTCCTGCTGGCGTCGGTCGTCTTCGGCCGGGGTGAGGAGCTGCCGCCGCTGCCGCCCGGCGCGTCCCCGACCCGGCTGCCGACCTCGGACATCACCGCCGACGACGTGCGTGACGTGCGGTTCCAGCTGGTGGTGCGTGGCTACAAGATGTCCGAGGTCGACTGGGTGCTGCGTCGGGTGGGCGCGGAGCTGGCCGACCTGCGTGCCGAGGTCGCCGACCTGCGCGCCCAGCTCCCCGAGACCGCCCCCCAGGAGCAGCGATGACCAGCCCCGTCGGTCCGGACGGCCGCCGCCGCTGCGCCTGGGCCACCTCCGCGGACATCTACCTCGCCTACCACGACGAGGAGTGGGGCGTCCCGCTGCACGGCGAGCGCGAGCTGTTCGAGCGGCTGACGCTGGAGGCCTTCCAGTCCGGCCTGTCCTGGCTGACGATCCTGCGCAAGCGGCCCGACTTCCGCCGCGCCTTCGCCAACTTCGAGCCCAAGAAGGTGGCCGAGTTCGGCGAGGCGGACGTCGCCAGGCTGATGGCCGACGCCACCATCGTCCGCAACCTCGCCAAGATCAACGCGACGGTCACCAACGCCCGCGCCATCGCGCACCTGGACCGCCCGCTGGACGAACTGCTCTGGTCCTTCGCCCCCGACCACTCGACCCGCGCCCGCCCGGCGACCCTGGCCGAGGTGCCCGCCATCACCCCCGAGTCCACGGCGATGGCCAAGGAGCTGAAACGACGCGGCTTCGCCTTCGTCGGCCCGACCACCGCCTACGCCCTCATGCAGGCCACCGGCATGGTCGACGACCACGTCAGCGACTGCTGGCGCGCCGGCTAGCAATGCCCTGAATGAGGCATTGGCGACGCTCAACGTCCCGAATGACCCATTCAGGGCAGGGGCTTCGCCGACCCGACGGCCTCGGCCATGGTGCGGAACTCCTCCTCGGTCGCCGAGCCGGTGACCACCGTGACCGTCCCGTCGAACGTGGTCAGCCAGGCCACCTCCTCGCGCCGGGACGCGTGCTCGTCCCAGGTGACCCCGGCCACCTCGACCGACCGGCTCGCCGCGGCCGACTCCCCGGTCTCGGCGGCCAACACCGCCTGCGCGTCCCCGCCGGACTGGCTGAGCTGCAGGTACCGCCCGCTCGGCGTCACCCAGCCGACCCGCACCACGACGTCGGCGTCGGCACCCTCGCCGATCGACGACGTGGACGACGAGTTCGCCCGCCAGCGCGCCGACAGCTCCGGTTGGCGCACCGGGAAGGCCACCGAGCCGGCCGCCACCCGCAGCTTGGCCGACGCGTCGACCGAGGGCGCGCTGTCCGGCGCGACGCTCGGCCCGCCGGGATCGAACGAGCACCCCCTGGTGACCGTGACCAGTACGCCGACGATCACCAGCAGTACGACCATCGCCCCGATCATGTCGCGCATGCGCAGGCCAGCACGTCCCGGTGGCCGGTGCCCGCCAGGTTCGGTGTCCACCACGGGGTCATCCTCGCAGGTCACCGAGATCATGCTCACTCGTACCCGGCCAGCGAAGTCTGGGAGGATCGGAAGGTCAGTTCGGGGCGACACCGGGAGGCGGCATGACCCAGTCCACCGACCAGCCGACCACCAGGCGCGAGCTGCCTGACCGCAACCTCGCCCTCGAACTGGTCAGGGTGACCGAGGCGGCGGCGATGGCCGCCGGGCGGTGGGTCGGCCGGGGCGACAAGAACGGCGGCGACGGCGCGGCCGTCGACGCCATGCGCAAGCTCATCGGCACCGTCTCGATGCGCGGCGTGGTGGTCATCGGCGAGGGCGAGAAGGACCAGGCGCCGATGCTCTACAACGGCGAGCAGGTCGGCGACGGCGACGGCCCGGAGTGCGACGTCGCGGTCGACCCGATCGACGGCACCACGCTGATGGCCAAGGGCATGCCCAACGCGATCGCGGTGCTCGCGGCCACGGAGCGGGGCGCGATGTTCGACCCGTCCGCGGTCTTCTACATGGAGAAGCTCGCGGTCGGCCCCGAGGCGGCCGACGTCATCGACCTCACCGCGCCGATCGCGGAGAACATCCGCCGGGTGGCCCGCGCCAAGCACACCGACGTCTCCGACGTGACCGTGTGCATCCTCGACCGCGAACGGCACGCGAGCCACGTGCAGGCGGTCCGCGACGCGGGCGCGCGGATCCACTTCATCAGCGACGGCGACGTGGCGGGCGCGATCTCGGCCGCCCGGCCCAACACCGGTGTCGACCTGCTCTACGGCATCGGCGGCACCCCGGAGGGCATCATCGCGGCGTGCGCGCTCAAGTGCATGGGCGGCGCGCTGCAGGCCCGCCTGTGGCCGAAGGACGACGACGAGCGGCAGAAGGCCAGGGACGCCGGCCACGACCTGGACCGCGTGCTGCACACCGAGGACCTGGTCAGCGGTGACAACGCGTTCTTCTGCGCCACCGGCATCACCGACGGCGACCTGTTGCGCGGCGTGCACTACCGCAGCGGCGGCTGCACCACGCAGTCGATCGTGATGCGGTCGAAGTCGGGCACCGTGCGGATGATCGACGGCTTCCACCGGCTGACCAAGCTGCGCGAGTACTCGACCGTCGACTTCGACCGGATCGAGCGGACGGTCGACGACGACTCGCCACTGCCGCCCCTGCCCTGATCGGCGGAAGTCAACCAAATCCACCTGGATTCCGTATGGAGCGGTGGAAGCCGGGTGCGGGCCCCCCGTACCCGCATCCGGCATCTGCTTACGTCCATAGGTAACGGTTCGCGCACGGCGTCCGGTCAACCGGCAACCTAGATCGCCGCTATGGCGTCTTCCCTGCCAAAGGGCCGGAAGGAGCCATGATGCGGCTGCGCACGATGATCCTGAGCCTGACCGCGACCGCGGTCGCCCTGCTGTCGGCCTGCGGGTCGGCGGACACGGCGACCCCGCCGCCGTCGACGCCGGTACTGCCGTCGGTGCCGCCGCATCCGACCACCACCACCTCGCCCACCCCACCGGTGACCAAGCTCCCGCCGCCACCGAAGGTGGCCGAGGCGGAGGTGACCATCACCAAGACCACGCCACCACCCCCGGCCGGCGTCCCGTGCGGCGGCGGCGTGGACGCGTGCATCGATCTGTCGGCGAACAAGTCGTGGCTGTTATCCGGCGGCGAGCTGGCCTACGGCCCGGTGCCGATCACCCACGGCAGGCCCGGCTACCTGACCCCGCCGGGCAAGTTCACCGTCGGGTGGAAGGACATCGACCACCTCAGCAGCGAGTTCAACAACGCGCCGATGCCGTACTCGGTGTTCTTCAACGGCGGCATCGCCTTCCACGAGGGCAGCCTGAGCGACCTGTCCCACGGCTGCATCCACCTGTCCAACGCCGCGGCCAAGGCCTTCTACGACGGCCTCGCCGTCGGTGACGTCGTGCAAGTGGTCCCGTAACGTCTACTGCCGTGGCCAGTCTGCTCGCCGAGCTCACGATGGCCGTGCACTTCGCGGTGCTGGCGTTCATCGTGTTCGGCGCGTTCCTGGCGTGGCGTTGGCCTCGGCTGTTGCTCGTGCACCTGCCGTTCGCCCTGTGGGGGCTGGCCATCGCCACGCTGAACTTCCCGTGCCCGCTGACCGCCCTGGAGGACAGCCTGCGCGACCGGGCGCAGGTGGGCTTCATCGAGCGCTACGTCGACGGCGTGCTCTACCCCGACCAGTACCTGGTGCTGTCCAGGGTGCTCGCCGCGGCGCTGGTGCTCATCGCCTACACCGGCGCGATCGTGCGCTGGCGGGCGCGGGCCCGGGTCAGCTGACGTCGCTGGAGTGGCCGGGGAACAGGTGCGCGTCCGGGTCGAGCGCGACCGCGATGTTGTTCACCGCGGTGGCCGCCTCGCCGAAGCCGGTGGCGATCAGCTTGACCTTGCCCGGATAGGCGGCGACGTCGCCCGCCGCGTAGATCCGGTCGCGCGCGGTGCGCATCGTGGTGTCCACCGCGACCGCGCGGCGCACGATCTCCAGCCCCCAGGCCTCGATCGGACCGAGGTCGGCGGTGAAGCCAAGCGCGGCCACCACCGTCTGCGCCGGCAGCACCACCGGACCGGCCTCGCCCTTGACCTCGAGCTCCACCTCGGCCAACGTGCCGGACTCGTCCCCGCGCAGCGCGACCACCTGCGCGTCGGTGACGATCGGCACACCGAGCTCGCCGACCTGCCGCACGGTCGCGGCGAAGGCCCGGAACTTGTTGCGCCGGTGGACCAGGGTCACGCTGCGGGCCACCGGGTGCAGTGACAGCGCCCAGTCGAACGCCGAGTCGCCGCCGCCGACGATCACCACGTCCTGGTCGCGCAGGGCCTCCAGCGCCGGCACGAAGTGCACGACCCCCCGGCCGAGCCATTCCTCACCTGCCGGCAGCGGCCGAGGGGTGAACTCGCCCATGCCGGCGGTGATCAGGATCGCGCCGGTGCGGATGACCAGGTCACCGACCTCGACCTCGTACTTGCCGTCCACTTCGGACAGTGAGCGGGCCGGGCGGCCGAGCAGGTAGTTCGGCTTGAACTGGTCGGCCTGCTCCACGAGCGAGGCGATCAGGTCCCGGCCGAGCACGGTCGGGAAGCCGGCGATGTCGAAGATCTGTTTCTCCGGATACATCGCGGTCACCTGCCCGCCTGCCTCGGGCAACGAGTCGACGACCGCGGTCTTCAGCTCGCGGAAGCCGGCGTAGTAGGCGGCGAACAGTCCAGTCGGACCAGCACCGACGATCAGCAGGTCAACCTCGGTCGGTGACTCGGCGGAACTCATGCACACCTACCCTACCGATCGCGGACAGTGGCCAGCACCACCACAAACTACCCGGGCGATCGTCGCCGTGGCAGGACAGACTGAATACGTGAGCGACACTGTGTTCAGGATCGAGTACGACACGATGGGCGAGGTCGAGGTTCCGGCCGCGGCGCTGTGGCGGGCGCAGACCCAACGCGCGGTGGACAACTTCCCCATCTCCGGCAGAGGCCTGGAACGCACCCAGATCCGCGCACTCGGCCTGCTCAAGGCGGCCGCCGCCCAGGTCAACCAGCGTCTTGGCGTGCTGGACGACGACCTGGCGCAGGCCATCGCCGCGGCCGCGACCGAGGTCGCCGACGGGCGCCACGACGACCAGTTCCCGATCGACGTGTTCCAGACCGGCTCCGGCACCTCGTCGAACATGAACGCCAACGAGGTCATCGCCACCCTGGCCAGCCGGGCGCTCGGCCGCGACGTGCACCCCAACGACCACGTCAACGCCTCCCAGTCGTCCAACGACACCTTCCCCACCACCATCCGGATCGCCGCGACCGAGGCCGTGCTGCGCGACGTGCTGCCCGCGCTGGACCACCTGGCCGAGACCATCGAGCGGCGCGCGGCGCAGTGGGCGCGGGTGGTCAAGTCGGGGCGCACGCACCTGATGGACGCGGTGCCGGTGACCCTGGGCCAGGAGGCGGGCGCGTGGGCCGCGCAGGTCCGCTACGGCGTGGAACGGCTGCGGGACACGCTGCCCCGGCTCGGTGAGCTGCCCATCGGCGGCACCGCGGTCGGCAGCGGGCTGAACGCGCCAGCCGGTTTCGGCGCGGCGGTGGCCCAGGCGCTGGCCGAGCTGACCGAGCTGCCGTTGACCGAGGCCAGGGACCACTTCGAGGCGCAGGCGTCCCAGGACGGCGTGGTCGAGGTGTCCGGGCAGTTGCGCACGGTCGCGGTGTCGCTGTACAAGATCGCCAACGACGTGCGCTGGCTCGGCTCGGGGCCGAGGACCGGGCTCGGTGAGCTGGCGCTGCCGGACCTGCAGCCGGGCAGCTCGATCATGCCGGGCAAGGTGAACCCGGTGATCCCGGAGGCGACGATGATGGTCGTCGCGCAGGTGATCGGCAACGACGCGGCGGTGACCTTCGCCGGCAGCCAGGGCAACTTCCAACTCAACGTGATGCTGCCGGTCATCGCGCGCAACGTGCTGGAGTCCGCGAGACTGCTCGCGGCGGTGGCGAACCTGTTGGCGGACAAGGTGTTCGCCGGGGTCGAGGCCAATGTTGACCAGCTGCGGGAGTACGCGGAGTCCTCGCCGTCGATCGTCACGCCGCTCAACCGCTACCTCGGCTACGAGGAGGCGGCCTCGATCGCGAAGGAGTCGTTGGCCAACCGCCGCACCATCCGCGAGGTGGTGCTGGCGCGCGGGCATGTGGCCGCCGGCAAGCTCACCGAGCAGCAGCTCGACGAGGCGCTGGACGTGCTCCGGATGGCCAACGGCGGCTGAGTGGCGCCGGACTGGACGACGCTGCGGGAGCTGCTGCTGCCCGCCGCCGGCGCGCGCGGTCGCCGGGTCGAGTCCGCGCTGCGCGGCGCGATCCGCGACGGCCAGCTCGCGCCGGGCGTCCGGCTGCCGTCCAGCCGCGACCTCGCCGCCCAGCTCGGGGTGGCCCGTGGCACGGTCACCGCCGCCTACGGGCAGCTGGTCGCCGAGGGCTACCTGACCAGCAGGCCGGGGTCGGGCACCCTGGTGGCCGAGGCGCTCGGCCGGCCAGAGCCGCCGGCCACCCCCACTCAGCAGCCGCGACGCTGGCGGTTCGACCTGCGACCGGGACTGCCCGCGCTGAGCGCTTTCCCGCGCGCCGAATGGGTTTCCGCGACCAGGGCGGTGCTCACCGAGCTACCGGACGAGGCCCTCGGCTACCCCGACCCGGCCGGTCTGCCGGAGCTGCGCGCGGAGCTGGCCGGCTACCTCGGCCGGGTGCGCGCGGTGACCGCGACCGCGGCCGACATGGTGATCACCCACGGTGCCGCCGAAGGACTATCGCTGCTCGCGTCGGTGATCGGCGACCGGATCGCGGTGGAGGACCCCGGCCATCCAGGCCAGCTGGAAATGTTGCGCACCAACGGATCCATCCCCGTACCGACCACAGTAGACAGTCAGGGCATCGACGTGGCCGCACTGGCCGCCGCCGACTGCCGCGCGGTCGTGGTGACCTCGGCACACCAGTTCCCACTCGGCGTCGCGCTGCACCCGGCGCGCCGGCACGCGCTGCTGGCCTGGGCCCGCGAGCACGACGGCCTGATCATCGAGGACGACTACGACGCCGAGCACCGCTACGACCGCCCGGCGCTGCGGGCGATGCAGGCGATGGCGCCCGCGCGGGTGGCCTACCTCGGCAGCGTCAGCAAGACCCTCGCCCCGGCACTGCGCCTCGGCTGGCTGGTGCTGCCACCGGCCGTACTGGCGAAAGTGGTGCGGCGCAAGGAGGTCACCGACCTCGGCTGCTCCCCGCTGCCGCAGGCGGCGTTCGCCAGGCTGCTGCGTTCCGGCGGCTACGACCGGCACCTGCGACGCACCAGGGCGCTGTACCGCGCTCGCCGCGACGCCCTGCTGGCCGCGCTGGCCGACCGGTTGCCGAGCTGGCAACCGGTCGGCGTCGCGGCCGGACTGCACGTCGTGCTTCGCCTCCCGCCGGGCACCGACGACGCCGCGCTGAGCGACCGGCTCGCCGACCGCGGGATCAACGCGCCCGCCCTGTCGACCTACGCGCGCCGGCCGCCGTACCCCGGCCTGGTGCTCGGCTACGCCGCGACCACCCCCGACCGGCTGCGCGCGGCGGTCGCCGAGATCGCGGCTATCGCGCGGTGATGTCGGCGACCACGCAGCTGATGTTGTCCGGCCCGCCGGCCTGGTTGGCCTGCTCGACGAGCTGTTCGACCGCCTCGTGCGGCGAGCTGATCGAGGTCAGCGCGGCGCGCAACGCGTCGTCGTCCAGCACGGTGTGCAGCCCGTCGGAGCACAACAGGTAGCGGTCACCGGCACGGACCTCGTGCAGCCGCACGTCCGGCTCCGGCCTGCCGTCGCGGGTGAGCGCCCGCAGCAGGATCGACCGCTGTGGGTGGGTGGCGACCTCGTCGTCGGTGAGCTTGCCCTCGTCCAGCAGGGACTGCACGACGGTGTGGTCGTGGGTGATCTGGAACAGCGCGCCGTCACGCAGCAGGTAGGCCCGCGAGTCGCCGATGTGCACCAGCCCGAGCCGCGAGCCGGACCAGAGCAGCGCGGTCAGCGTGGTGCCGCCGTCCTCGGCGGCCATCCGCTCCCGCACGGCGGCGCCGGCCTCGCGCCCGGCCTCGGCCATGACGTTGAGCAGGTCCCCGGCCGGGACGGCGGAGTCCAGCCCGCGCAACGCGTCGATGGCGACCGCGCTGGCCGCCGCGCCGCGCTCGCCGTACCCGTCGGCGACGGCGAGCAGCCGGTCGCCGGCGTAGGCGCGATCCTGGTTGGCGGCGCGGATCAGGCCGCGGTCGGTGCGGACGGCGTAGCTGATGGTGAGTGGTGGGGTTGGCATGGTGTCGTCCTTCCCGGACAGGTGGCGCACGAGGAAGGCGGCGAGGTCGCGGCGGGCGGCGGTGTCGGTCTCGACCTGCCGCCAGTACTCGGCGACCGCGTCGGCGGCCGCCGGACCTGGCAGGTCGGCCACGGTCCTGATCGTGGCCAGCGGCATCCCGAGCTGACGCAACCAGGCGACCAGCCGCGCCCGCTCCAGCTGGGCCGGCTCGTAGAACCGGTACCCGTTGACCGGGTCGACCCGTGCCGGCCGCAGCAGCCCCAGCTCGTCGTAGAGCCGCAACGCCTTCGGCGAGAGCCGCGACGCCCTGGCGAACACCCCGATGGTGAGCATCCGACCTCCTCGTACCTGAACGGCTCCACCGTGTGGCCTCCCCCTCGGGCAAGGTCAACCACCACCCGTGCGGTTCGAGGACGAGGTGTTGCGCCGCCTCGATCGCTATGTACGTGACCATCCCGGGACCTCACTGTCCTCGGTGACCAGTGCCTTCGTCGACGAGGCGATGCGCACCGAGGACCACCCGGGCATCATGTTCCGGCCGGGTCCAGCCGGCCGGCGAGCCGGGCTGGTCGCGGGGCCGGACGTGTGGCAGGTCATCGACACGCTGCTCACCGTGCGGGAGTCCGCCGCCGGTCTCGCCGACGACGCGCTGGTCGCCGAGACCGCCGAGATGATCGGGCTGGCACCCTCCCAGGTCCGGGTCGCGGTGCGGTACTACGCCGCCTACCGCGCCGAGATCGACGGGTGGATCACCTCGAACCGTGAACTCGCGGTTCGTACCGAGCAGCAGTGGCTGGCCGAGCGGGAATTGCTGCGCGGAGAGACCAGCGTCCAATGACCGTCGCCCTACTGCTGGACGAGATGTACCCGCACACGCTCGCCCTGACCCTGCTGGACAAGGGACACGACGTGACCGCCGTTGCCTCGACGGTCGAGCTGGTCGGCAGGGACGACCAGCTCGTCCTCGAGGCGGCAACCGCCGACGGCCGTTGTCTGGTCACCGAGAACGTCCGGGACTTCACGATCCTGGCCAGGTACGCCAGGCATGGCGGAATTCTGTTCGTGGCGACCGGCCGCTGGCCACGGACTCGCCCCGGCATCCCCCGACTCGCGAACGCCCTGCACGAGGCCCTGTCCACCGGCCGCGTCCCCGGCCAGGACGACATTTGGTGGTTGACCTGAGCTGGCCTGGCCGGGCGGGATCGGCGATGCGCCGCTACTATCCGTGTCCGTGGTCACCAGTTTCCCCGGCATCGTGTTCCGGCCAAGCCCTGCCGGCCGGGCCGGACTGTTCGGTGGGCCGGACGTGTGGGAAGTGGTCGACACCCTGCTGACCGTGCGGGAGTCCGCACCCGACCTGACGGACGACGCAGTCATCGCCGAAACAGCCGAACTGATCGGGCTACTGCGGTCCCAGGTGCGGGTGGCGATGGCCTATTACGGGGCCTACCGCGCGGAGATCGACGAGTCGATCAGCTGTAGTCGGCCTGCGGGAGCTACCCCACCGAACCCCTGAGCGCGTCGAAAGCGCTAACAGGAACGGCCAGCACCGGACCATCGGTGTTCTTGGAGTCCCGTAACCCGACCACCTGACCGGCCAACGCGACCTCGACACAGTTCGCGACGTCGCTGCTGCGTGTGCTCTTGCGCCAGCGGACGGTGTCCCAGTCCAACGCGTACATCACTCGCGCTCCTCTCATCTCAACTCGCCGACGATCGCATCGATGAACTCGAGCGTTGCAGCCGGTGCAAGGGCCACACTCAGGATATGCCCCAGCGCCAACCGGTAGCCGGCCAAATCGGCATCCTCCTCCAGGAACATGCCGGTGATCTGGTTTTCGACGTACACAATTCCCGGCTCATCGGCGAACTCCAGCAGCATGAAAGGCCCGCGAAGTCCGGCGTTCTCACCCTTCCGAGTCGGCACCACCCGTAGGCCGACGTTCGGCCGCTCGGCGAAGCTCAACAAGTGCCGCAACTGCCTGGCCATGATGCCCGGCTCGCCCACTGGCATCCGCAGGGCCACCTCGTGGATCACGGCGAGAAACTGCGGCGCATGCGTACCGTCGAGCACGCTCTGCCGAGCCATTCTGCTGGCGATGAGATTATCCAGCTCAGCGCTGGACAGAGTGGCGTTCATGCTCTTTATCATCGCCCGACAGTATTCGCCGGTCTGCAACAAACCAGGAATGAGGAGCGACTCGTAGTTCTGGATCCTGGTCGCCTTGTTCTCGAAATCGACCAGGGCCCGCCACAGTTTGGGTAGACCGGCCTGGCGTTCCCACCATCCTTTCTGGTCACCGCGCCGGAGCAGGTCAAGAAGTTCCTGCCTTGCCGCGGCCGACACCTGGTAGAAACCCAGTAGTGCGGCCACATCGTCGACCTGGAGACCGGAGTGGCCGGTCTCGATTCGACTGATTTTGCTGGCTGAGACACCCAGTGTCTTTCCGACATCGACACAACTCAGCCCACGCTGTTCCCGAAGTCTGCGAAGTTCTGCGGCGACCGTACGCGACCGCACCGAAGTATGGGGATTTCCTGTCACCGGTCGATGTTCACCGGCTGCATCGACTGCACGCAATCACACAATCGGGGGATCCCATGCAGCAATTGCAACGCGCGAGGGTTGCGCAAGCCAACACCACGGAGGACAAAACGAAATGAACAGTACCGAGCACGACAACGCGGCCGTCACCCGGTTGGCCAAAACGGCCGTCGACCGGCGCTGGTCCATACCCGCCCACGAAGGCCACGGGCCGGTGACCATGGCCCTGCTCCTCCCCGAAGTCCGGATCACCGACTCCGAGGACCGCTACATCGTGATCTCGCCCCGCCAGTCCGGACTCGTCGGCGACCGGCTGTCCGACATCGCCGCGTGGCTGCGCGACTACGACGACGAATCCGGCTTCTACCTGGGCGAACGCGATTGTCGGTGCCCGGAGGCATGATGGGTTCATGCAGCTGTCCGATGTCGTGACCACCTCCGCCGCGGTCTCCGCGACGCGGTCACGCCTGGCCAAGATCGAGGCCATGGCGGGGCTGCTGCGCCGCGCGGGCGACCAGATCAGGACGGTCGTCGCGTTCCTCGCCGGCGCGCCGGCGCAGGGCCGCATCGGCGCCGGCTGGCGGACGCTGGTCGGCCTGGACGTACAACCGGCCCCCGAACCGTCACTCACCGTCGCCCACGTCGACGCCACGTTCACCGAGATCGCCACCACCAGCGGCAGCGGCTCGGCCGCCCGCCGCACCGCGTTACTCAGCGCGCTGTTCGGCGCGGCCACCGAGGCCGAACAGCGCTTCCTCCTGCACCTGCTCACCGGCGAGCTTCGGCAGGGCGCGCTGGAGGGCGTCATGCTCGACGCCATCGCGGCCGCCGCGACCGTCGGCAAGGAGGACGTACGACGCGCGTTCATGCTCTCCGGCCGGCTGGCCGACACGGCCGAGGCCGCGCTCACCGGCGGCCACGCCGCGCTGGCCGAGTTCGGGCTCACGCTCGGGCGGCCGATCCGGCCGATGCTCGCCTCCCCCGGCGAGTCGCTGGCCGACGCGCTGACCATGGGGCAGGTCGTCGTCGAGTTCAAGCTCGACGGCGCGCGCATCCAGGTGCACAAGGACGGCGACGACGTGCACGTCTACACCAGAACCCTGCGCGAGATCACCGGCGCGGTGCCCGAGCTGGTCGAGCTGGTGCGCGGGCTGCCCTGCCGGCAGGCGGTGCTCGACGGCGAGACCCTCGCGCTGGACGACAACGGCCGCCCCCGCCCGTTCCAGGAGACGATGAGCCGCTTCGGCGCCACCACCGAACAGGAGTCGCTGCTGCACCCGTACTTCTTCGACTGCGTGCACCTCGACGGCGTCGACCTGGTCGACGCGCCGCTGCGGGAACGCGCCGCCGCGCTGCGGCGGGCCGTGGGACAGGCGCTGGTCATCCCCGGCGCGCTGGAACCGACGGCCGACCAGGCCGAACAGGTGCTGGCCGACGCGCTCGACCAGGGGCACGAAGGGGTCGTGGTCAAGGCACTGGACTCCACCTACCAGGCCGGCAGGCGGGGCAAGTCCTGGCGCAAGATCAAACCGGTGCACACGCTCGACCTGGTGGTGCTCGCCGCCGAGTGGGGCCACGGCCGGCGCACCGGCTACCTGTCCAACCTCCACCTCGGCGCCCGCGACCCCGACGGCGGACCGTTCGTCATGGTCGGCAAGACCTTCAAGGGCCTCACCGACGACCTACTCACCTGGCAGACCAAGGAGTTCCCCCGGTACGAAACCCACCGCACGGACTGGGCCGTGCACCTCCGACCCCACCTGGTCGTCGAGATCGCGCTCGACGGTGTCCAGGTCAGCACCCGCTACGCGGGCGGTGTCGCGCTCCGGTTCGCCAGGGTCGTGCGCTACCGCCCGGACAAGGAGCCACAGGACGCCGACACGATCGCCGCCGTCCGCACGCTGTTATCCAGGGCGGGGTAAGCCAGGGCGGCTACGCTCCCTAAGGTGCGTTTCCTCAATGACCGGACACCCGGCCACGACCTGACCTACGACGATGTCTTCCTCGTGCCAGGTCGCTCCTCGGTGGCGTCCAGGTTCGACGTTGATCTGTCCACTTCGGACGGTACGGGCGCGACGATCCCCGTGGTAGCGGCCAACATGACCGCGGTCGCCGGGCGGCGGATGGCCGAGACCCTCGCCCGCCGGGGTGGGCTGGTGGTGCTACCCCAGGACGTCGAGCCGGCCGCGGTGGCCGACATCGTGGCGTGGGTGAAGTCCCGGCACCCGGTGTGGGACACGCCGCTGGTGCTCACCGCCGCCGACGCGGTGGCCGACGCGCTGAACCTGCTGCCCAAGCGGGCCCACGGCGCGGTGGTCATCGTCGACGGCGACGGGCGCCCGGTCGGCGTGGTCGACGAGGCCGCGTGCCTGGACGTCGACCGGTTCACCCGGCTCGGCGAGGTCGCCAACCCCGACCTGGTCACCATGCCGATCGGCACTCCGCCGCGCGAGGTGTTCGACCGCCTGCACGGGCGCGGGATCGCGCTCGGCGTGGACGCCGACGGCCGGCTCACCGGCGTGCTCACCGGCGTCGGCGCGGTGCGTGCCGAGCTGTACCGCCCGGCGCTCGACGCGCGCGGCCGGCTGCGCGTGGCGGCCGCGATCGGGGTGAACGGCGACGTGGCGACCAAGGCCGAGGCCCTGGTCGCCGCCGAGGTCGACACGCTGGTCGTGGACACCGCCCACGGGCACCAGGAGAAGATGCTGGCCGCGCTCAAGGCCATCCGCGGCACCGACCCCGGCGTGCCGGTGGTGGCCGGCAACGTGGTCACCGCCGACGGCGTGCGCGACCTGGTCGACGCGGGCGCCGACGTGGTGAAGGTCGGCGTCGGCCCGGGCGCGATGTGCACCACCCGGATGATGACCGGCGTCGGCCGCCCGCAGTTCTCGGCCGTCCTGGAGTGCGCCGAGGCCGCCCGCGACCTCGGCAAACGGGTGTGGGCCGACGGCGGCGTGCGGCATCCACGCGACGTCGCGCTCGCGCTGGCCGCCGGCGCGTCCAACGTCATGGTCGGCTCCTGGTTCGCCGGCACCTTCGAGTCGCCGGGCGACCTGCAGCGCGACGAGCAGGGCCACCCGTACAAGGAGTCGTTCGGCATGGCGTCCAAGCGGGCGGTCAGCGCCCGCACCCGGGGCGACGGCGCGTTCGACCGCGCCCGCAAGGCGCTGTTCGAGGAGGGCATCTCCACCTCGCGGATGCGACTGAACCCGGCCGCGCCCGGCGTGGAGGACCTGCTCGACTCGATCTGCTCGGGCGTGCGCTCGGCCTGCACTTACACCGGCGCGACCACCCTGGAGGAGTTCTACCGCCGCGCGATCGTCGGCACCCAGTCGGCATCCGGCTTCGCCGAGGGGGCGCCCCTTCCTCGGGGCTGGTAAGCCCAATCTGTGGGACAATCGGCCCGGATATCCCCGGGGGCACCCATGACCGACCTGCTGGATGTGGTGAGCGGGCTCTACTTCGGCCGCGACGACGCCGAACACGACGCCGTCGACGGACTGCTCCGGCATGGGTTCCTCGCCACCAGCGCGTTCGAGGAAGCACTGTGGGGTCGCAAGAGCCTCATCATCGGCCGCAAGGGCTCTGGCAAGAGCGCGATCTGCATGCGCCTGGCCATGCCGGAGGTCACCCAGGGAAACCACCTGCTGATCACGCCGGACGACACCGCGGCCGGTCAGCTGCGCGGGTTCGAGCTGGCCGGGCTCACCAGCGAGGCCGCCAAGTCGCTGATCTGGCGCTACGTGTTCGCGATCCACATCGCCCGCTATCTCGTCGACCGCCACGCCCGCCGCGTGCACGACCGGCGGGAGCCGAAGTCGGTCAAGCGGGTGCGCCGGTTCCTGCGCGCCAACGGTGAGCTGGCCGAGGCGCGGCTGCCAAACCGGATCGCCATGGCCGCCAAGGGGTTGCGCGGGAGCCTGGCCCTCGGGGCGTTCGGCATGTCCCTGTCCGCCGACTTCGGCACCGCGTCCGAGGGCGTCCGGGCCGCCGAGCAGCTCGCGATCATCGAGCGCGGCGTGGCCACGGCCGTCACGGATCTCGGCTGCGCCGAGGCCCACCAGCCGTTGTTGTTGCTGGTGGACAAGCTCGAGCACATCTGGCCCGCCGAACCGGACAACGAGGCCCTGATCACCGGGCTGCTGGTGGCCGGCAAGCACGTCGCGCACAGCTACGGGCGCGCGGCCAGAACCGTGGTGTTCCTGCGTTCGGACATCTACGACTCGCTCACCTTCAGCGAGGCGGACAAGTTCCGCAGCGACGAGATCCGCATCGACTGGTCCCGTGAGCAGTTGGTCGAGCTGGCCGTCACCAGGGCCACCGCCTCCCTCGGCCACCACGTGACGAGCGACTACCTGTGGGGCACGGTCTTCCCGGCCACCGTTGATGGCGAACCCGTCGTCGACTACCTGTTCTCCCGCATGCTCCCGCGCCCGCGCGACGCGATCCAGTTCCTCAACCTCTGCCGGGACACCGCCAGGGGCGCCGGACACGACCGCATCCTGGAGCAGGACGTCATCAATGCGACTTTTGGCTTCTCCCGGTGGAAGACCCTCGACCTGGTCAGGGAGTTCAGCTCGACACTGCCCTTCCTGGAACGCGTACTCGCCATGTTCCAGAACGGCGACCTCATCGTCACCAGGGACACCATGGCTCGTCATCTCGCCGAGTTCGGCGACGCGTTGCGGGCCCAGTTCCCGAGGTTCGCCGCCGCGTTGACCCCCGACGGTCTCACCGAAGTGCTGTACCGCGTCGGCTTCCTCGGGATTCGCCGGGGCGGCGACATCACCTACATCACGAACGCGGCCCTGCCGATCCAGCCCGACGAGAACGAGTTCCACGTACACCCGTGCTTCCGGCCGGCACTCACCCTCCAGCCGCGGCCGACCGAACTGGTGCACTACCACCCGGTACAGAAGGCCGTCGTCCTCGGCAACCTGCCGAGCGGCAACGTGTACATGGGCAACGCGGACGTCTGGGTCTCACCGTCCGACGAGGACTGACCGCGGCGCCCGGAACCGCAGCGGCAGCAGCACCAACTGGGCCAGCAGCCCCAGCTCCAACACGTACAGCAGCCGCTGGAACAACCCGTTCAGCTCCTGCAACGCCGCCGGCATCGCCCCGAAGTGGCTGGTCATGAACAGCGTCAGCACCACCGAGGTGACCACAACGCCGGCATACAAGGACTTCCGGTAGCCGGCGAGGTAGGCGACCCCCCGCAACTGCCTGGCCACCAACACCACCGCGATCGGCACGCAGTAGAACATCACCCCCGCGGCATACCGGTGAATCTGCGCGGACAGCGAAAGCGACTCCCCGAGATCGGTCGGGAACACCGCGGCCAACACCGACCCGACCACCGCCAACCCGAGCGCGACCCGCAGCAACCCGTTGTCCAGCAACCGAACCGACGCGAGCCCCCGGATCACCCCGACCCCGACCACGCAGATGCACAGCAGCGCCGCGCCGAACATCCAGCCGATCTCCGGCACGAAGACGTAGTCGGACATGGTCGTGTCCACCACGCTCATGTCGTGCCACGCGGTGATCGTCAGGTTCGTCATGAACAGCAGCGAGCAGACGATCCCGGCCAGCCCGAGGCGAACGGCGAACGCGGACGGTCCGGGCGCGGCGCTGTCGGTGGCAACGCGGGGCCTGGTCAGCACGATGTTGGTCACGCGTTAACGCTCTCGCGCCGGCCGCCCCCGAACCATCCGGGAAACTCCCGGAATGACTCGGGGGCTACCCCTACCTTGGTCTCAGGAAGCGTGCTCCTCGAGCATCTCGGTCACCAGCGCGGCGATCGGCGAACGCTCCGACCGGGTCAACGTGACGTGCGCGAACAACGGGTGGCCCTTGAGCTTCTCGATGACCGCCGCGATGCCGTCGTGCCGGCCGACGCGCAGGTTGTCCCGCTGCGCCACGTCGTGGGTGAGCACCACCCGCGACCCGCTGCCCAGTCGGGACAGGACGGTGAGCAACACGTTGCGCTCCAACGACTGCGCCTCGTCGACGATCACGAACGAGTCGTGCAGCGACCGGCCACGGATGTGGGTCAACGGCAGCACCTCGAGCATGCCGCGGTCGAGCACCTCCTCGATCACCGGGCGGCTGACCAGCGCGCCGAGGGTGTCGAACACCGCCTGCGCCCACGGCTGCATCTTCTCGCTCTCGGAACCGGGCAGGTAGCCCAACTCCTGCCCGCCGACCGCGTACACCGGGCGGAACACGATGACCTTGCGGTGCAGGTTGCGCTCCATCACCGCCTCCAGGCCGGCACACAACGCGAGCGCCGACTTCCCGGTGCCCGCCCGCCCACCGAGCGAGACGATGCCGACCTCCTGGTCGAGCAGCAGGTCGAGCGCGACGCGCTGTTCGGCGGAGCGACCGTGCAGGCCGAACGCCTCCCGGTCGCCACGCACCAGCGCGACCGTCTTGTCCTTGGTGATCCGCCCGAGCGCGCTGGCCGACGAGGCGATCAGCCGCAGGCCGGTGTTGCACGGCAGGTCGCTCGGCTCGATGCCGTAGTCCGCGAGGTCGAGCTCGCCGTCGCGGTACAGCGCGTCGAGCGCCTCGGCGGGGAGCTCGAGGTCGGCCATCCCGGTCCACCCGGACGGCGTGACCTCCCCGGCCCGGTACTCGTCGGCGTCCAGCCCGACGGCCGCGGCCCGGACCCGCAACGGGATGTCCTTGGTGATCAGGGTGACGCCGGGGGTGTGCGCGGCCATGTTGAGCGCGCAGGCGAGGATGCGAGCGTCGTTGGAGTCGGTGCGGAACCCGGCCGGCAGGACGGACTGGTCGGCGTGGTTCAGCTCGACGTGCAGGGTGCCGCCAGCTGGTCCGATGGGGATCGGCCGGTCGAGCCGGCCGTGGCGTTCTCGCAGGTCGTCGAGCAGGCGAAGAGCCTCTCTGGCGAACCAGCCCAACTCGGGGTGGTGCCGCTTGCCTTCCAACTCGCCGATCACGACCAGCGGTAGTACGACCGCGTGCTCGGCAAACCTGGTCACCGCCCAGGGGTCCGACAGCAGAACGGACGTGTCGATCACGTAGGTACGGCGCAGGTCACCCGAGGTGGCAGAGGAACGCGAAGCAGTCACGACAACTCCAACGCGAACGCGGCACCCACGTTCGCTCCTCGTCGGGCCGGTCACCTGCCCAGGTCGGGCGATCAGATCAGCGTCCGCAACCTCCCGGACGCTGATCGCGTCGCCCACAAGGGCCGGGTGCCGGCCCTCTCGATCGTCACCTTCACGACCTGGGCCCTCCCGGGACGGATCGCGTGGGCACGACCCGTCACTTCGGACGCTACCCGGGGTAGGCCGTACCCGACAGGCAACAACGGGGGTGATTTTGTGCGCACCGAGTGGGATGTCAGCGACTGACCTGTCAGGACCCGAACCGGCGGTGCCTGATCGCGTAGTCGCGCAAGGCGCGCAGGAAGTCGGTCCGGCGAAAATCTGGCCAATAGGCCTCGCAGAACCAGAACTCGGAGTGCGCGGACTGCCAGAGCAGGAAGCCGGAGAGGCGCTGCTCGCCGGAGGTGCGGATGACCAGGTCGGGATCGGGCTGGCCGGAGGTGTAGAGATGCTCGGCGATGTGGTCGACGTCGAGAACCTCGACCAGCTCCTCGATCGTGCGGCCCTTCTCCGCGTGCTGCTGGAGCAGCTTGCGCACCGCGTCCGCGATCTCCCGTCGGCCCCCGTAACCGACCGCGATGTTGACCTCCATACCGGTGCGCCCGACCGTGCGCTGAGCGGCGGCGGAGAGTCGATCGGCGGTCTCCTTGGGCAGGATGTCCAGGGCGCCGATGATCCGCAGCCGCCACGAGTTGCCCTCGACCGCGAGCTCGTCGACGACCCCCTCGATGACCTCGAGCAACGGCGCGAGCTCGGCCGGCGGCCGGGAGACATTGTCGGTGGAAAGTAACCAGAGCGTGACTAACTGGACATCGGACTCGCGACACCAGCCGAGCAGTTCGAGGATGCGCCGAGCCCCCGCCCGATGCCCGTCGGCGACGTCGGTGAAGCCGGCCTCCCGAGCCCATCTTCTGTTGCCGTCCAGCACCACGCCGACATGGCGGGGGTGGCGGCCGGCAGCCTGCTGGATCAGCCGGCGGTCGTAGACGCCGTAGACGATGCGGGAGGCTTTCTTGCGGATACTCCGCCAGCGAGGACTCACGTCCCCGCAGGGTACGCCAGTGGGAGGAGACTGGCGGCATGCAGCGAACCGATATGGATCCGCGCTGGCAGGAGCTTGAGGTGATCGAGCGGCTCGTGCGGGAGGCGCGGACGGTCGCCGTAGTGGGATTGTCGGACAATCCGCGCCGCCCGAGCTTCGGGGTGGCGGGGTACCTGGCACGGAGCGGCCTGGAGATCTTCCCGGTGAACCCCGGTCTGACGACCTGGCAGGGCCGCATGGCGTACCCGTCGCTGTCGGCGCTACCCGGCCCGGTGGACATCGTCGACGTCTTCCGACGTAGCGAGCACGTCCCGTCGATAGCCCACGAAGCGGTGGCCGCAGGCGCCGGCGCCCTGTGGATGCAACTGGGGGTAATCAGCCCCGAAGCCGCCGAGATCGCCGCGGCAGGTGGCCTGGACGTGGTGATGGACCGTTGCCTGGCGGTGGAGCACCGCGAGGTCGTCGGCTGGTCGTGACCTCGGTCACTCTGCGCCAAACCTACGGTCCCGTAGCCTGAGTGACGTGCCCTCCGCGACGCTGACCTCAGACTCACCGCCACGGGTGATAAAGCCGCGCATGCGCGGAGTGATCCACTACTGGTCGTTCCTGGTGTCGGTAGCGACCGGGGCGACGCTGATCGCACTGGCCGCGGCCACCGTGTCGACAACGGCGGCGGTGGCGACGTCGATCTACGGCGCGACAGTGCTGGGGCTGTTCGGGGTGAGCGCGCTGTACCACCGGCGGTGGTGGCAGAGCCTGCGGGTGCGGGCGTGGATGAAGCGCCTCGACCATTCGATGATCTTCATCTTCATCGCCGGGACGTACACGCCGTTCTCACTACTCGCGATGCCCCAACCGACGGGGTACGTGGTCCTGTCGATCGTGTGGAGCGGGGCGGCGCTGGGTGTCGGGCTGAAGCTGCTGTGGCCGAACGCGCCACGATGGCTGGGGACGCCGATCTACGTGGCGTTGGGGTGGGTGGCGGTGTTCGTGCTGCCCGAGTTGCTGGCGCATGCCGGAGTGGCGGCGTTCGTGCTGCTGCTGGTGGGCGGCGCGTTCTACACCCTGGGCGCGGTCTTCTACGCGACCCGCTGGCCGGACCCGTGGCCACATGTCTTCGGCCACCACGAGTTCTTCCACGCCGCCACCGTCCTGGCCGCGATCTCCCACTACATCGCGATCTGGCTCGCCATGTACGCCTAGCTGCAATTATGCTGATTGGATCATGGCTCAGGCCGTCTGCAAGGGAGCTGTGGATCGCCCGCTTGACCCTTTCATGACTGGTCGGCATCAGGTGCGTGTGCCCCCGTCTCAACCCACCCCCGACGTCGATCCCCAGCGACGAGGTCGGTCATCCGCCACCTGAACGAGTACCACGCCAACAACGAGCCTGTACAACTTGTGACACCTACGTCTGCTAATCAGACGCCGACGGGACATCTCTCACGGAGCCCAAGACCGGCACAGGAGGCATCTACGGCCGCCTAAAGAACAAGGGCCACATCACGACCACCGGCCGCCACGAGATCATCGCGAGAATGCGCACCATCAAGGAAGCCGAGTTCCTCCAACCACTGTCCGGCGCCCCCATCCTGGACGTCCTCCATACCAGCTTCGACCAGCGCGGCGACCCGTTCGAAATCACCCGCTTCGTTCACCGCGCCGACAAGTCCGAACTCGTCTACACGTTCGACATCGAGAACTGAAGTTCGAACGTCCAGCAAGGGCACGTTGCTCATCAGCACCCTCACACTCGTCTGGGATTCCAAAGCCCGTATGTCCTCGGCACCCTCCTCCTCTTGGCCGTCGTCGCCACCGCCGCGACACGCTCCCGACCGACCATCGCCATCTGAAGACACGGTGGCCCTGGTCGCCAACGCAAGACGTCCTACCTAGGGTTCGCGCTCGGCGAGACCCGCGTGGACTCCCAACTCGCCGGAGCCGCAAATCTGACGTCGAAGTCCACTACTCACGACACAATACAAGAATGTCTGTCCCACCATCTTCCTAATAATACGCCGTAGCCCGTGTACAACACGACACTTCAAACCTCCAATACACGCCGACAGCCTGTCCTTAGGACACCTAACCCAACCTACCCTACTTGATTATCGTTAAGAACGGAGAGGAATCTCAAAATCGACTCCGTTGGGCTCCCGTTTATAATATCCTGAAAACTGATCCCATACCCAGACAGGACCGACGTGTTTAAATAGTAGTGATTTGAGGCTTTTTCAACAACGCCGATTTCACACAGGCGGGACATGTAACGTTTGCGCTCCGAATTATCCTTGATCACCCGATGATCCAAAAGATCAGCAAAAACACTGGGCATTGAACCGATCCCTTGCGCAAATCGTCTCAGAAGCGATCTCAATGTCAGATATCCGCCCGCGTCGACATAGTCTTCAACATCAGGCGAATCGACAAAGTACGGAATTAGCGCAGATACCGGATGCCTTCCTACTATTTGAAGAGAATTAGGCCTCGGACAGTCAATAGTTAGGTTCTTGCGAACCTCGATCGCACCGGCAACAATTGAATTAACGCCACCAATTGGATCCACGGATAAACCATCAATATCAACAATAAGTTCATTGCAGTGAATTGATACACGTGGCCCGATAGTGAACCGATCCCGCTCACCCGACAATCCTAACGCAGAATCGGTGCGAATAAACGTTCTTCTCAGTTCATTCTTAATCTCTAGGAAGCCAGACAGATCCACGATATCGAAATCTAAGATAACTCGATAATCTCGCAGATTGGACCCTATTACTATTAGAAATAATTGCGCCGAGCCATCCTGCTGGAAATACATCGAAAGAGGCGTACCCCCGACAGTAAAAGCTTGATTATAGGACTCCAAAATCTTAGCAACAAATCCTTCGCTAAGTTCGGCTGATCCATCGGTCTCCTTCGGGGAGAATTCGTGCACGAACTGATAGAAGAAAGGGCCAACCGAAGTCACCTCGGCAGCAGGTTCCCTATCTAGAACCGTACGACAACTAACATCTATGGTCGCCTTTGCGCGGATATAGTCAGCAAAGACCACATTCACAGCCTTTCGATCGGCCAAGAATGGATGGTCCGCAATCTGCTGGTCCGCAAACGCGTCATACTCCGAGCGGATGCTACTCGGAACATCGGCAGGAACAGGTGCCGCAAATCCGATGTTTAGATTCCGAGCCACGAGTCGGATTCCTTGTTCCTCCGGCGTGTACATAAGCGCGAATCGGTCCCAATCGTCGTCGGCGGGAAGCTTGGCGCGCAACTGAGGGACCACTTGATCGGTGAACTTCTTCTGTTCACGCGTCAGGATGTTTTCAATGATTTCGAGAAGTACCTTGGCAGGGGTAGCCCGGAATGATCGATCATCTCCCTGCTCCTTCTTCGGATTCGAGACCGCTAGATACTCAGCTAAAACAGCAAGAACAGGAGCATATCCAAGAAAACTGCCCAGTTCACCCCAACGGTCCGACGGGTTCGATACCACCGATGAAGTAAGGGCCGAAGCTACTTCCCTAATCCTCTTGTCACGCAAAGCACCGAAAGGCTCCGGGTGCCTACGTGCAACGTCATAGAATCTGCCCGACCCAGGATGCAGTTCGTGCTGCACATCCAAATAGGAAGCAATGTATGCACATGTTTGTTGATAGGTAAAGAATTCGATAGTCATCGACATAAATGCCGTACCGTGTTCACCGAAATATGTTTTTATCAAATTCGCAGTATCTGGCCTACTAAATAGCACCACATTTGGAGAGCGCCGACCCTGGGGCGATGCAGCAAGTTTCCGAACATTGTCCAGAAATGCTTCGAAATTCGTCGTTCCAGCACGCAAATGCGCTTCGTCCAGTGCATCAATTATTATGCCAGCCGCTCCTGTTGAAACCTCCGCCAAGAATGGCGAATCGAAGCCGAAAGCATCGTGTATCAGTCCAGTCAACGAATACGAGCCAACCTGGGCCTTCGCAGTATCCACCAATGGCCATTTAAGTCGCTCAGCCAATGCCAAGGCGGCGGCAGATTTACCAACAGCACCAGCGGCCTCAATAATCACGACACGCGCGTCTGGATTTTCCTCCCATCCCGTTAGCCGAGGCCAAACATATCCCTTTGGCGCACGCGGAAGTACATTTATTGCCTTGACTTCATCATCCGTTTTAAACGGCTGACCAGATGTTTTCACTAAGGCGATCGCAAGACTTTCCAAGGTATCAATCAACGTTTTCCTCATTTTCATTCATCATAGACATTTCATCACCGCAGTTTGGCTCTGTGGGATCAAGGCGCCTTACCCCGTCACGTTGGCAACATGGCCCGCATCCATCGCGGCACGGCTGGCTCCCGCTCGGTTCACGCCGGCCGACCAGCGCAGCGCAGCCCCGAGCACGCTCAGCAGCGCCACCTCCGGTGGCGCGCATAAACATCCACGTAAAGTCACATCGTCGGCTGGAGCGTCCACGTATCACGGCGAGCCAACATTTCACGTCCGGTAATCGTCTAACACCGGGTCGACAAGGCGAGAGGAACGGCGACAAGTAGGCACCAGTCCGAGTAGTTCGATCATGTCGGCCAGCGGTCAGGAGGATGGCACATTGGGGAGGAATCATCTTATCAGCCGCAGCATGCGGCCGACGAACTCAACGTGACGTAGCAGGCTGTCTCGAAGCAGACCGCGGATCTGGAGCGGGAACTCGGCAGCCGGTTGTTCACCCGCACCGCTCGTGGGGTCGAACTGACGCTGAACGGGCGGCGTTTCTGCCACACGCGCTGGGCATCGTCGCGGGGGTCGAGCGTGCGGTCACGCGGTCCGGCCGGGGTCGCGGGCCGTTCGGGTCGATGTGCTCGGTCTGCGGGCCGCTCAGACTGTTGTGCTGCATGACTACTGGCGGGCGCGTCCCCAGGTCGACCTTGATGTGGTGACATTCAAGGTCAACGATCCGCGGGTGGTGGTCGGCGCCGTTCAGGCGGGTGAGGTCGATGCCTTGTTTCGGGCTATCGTCGACCTGGCAACGCTGCCGCGCGACGTGCGGATGATCCGGGCTTTCGACTCTCCGCTGGAACTTCTTGTTGGGCCTCGGCATCCGCTCGCCGCTGCGCGAACAGTGGAACCTTCGTGGCAGCGGTCGCATCGGATCTGGGTGCCGGGGACCGTGGCTCGAATTGAGTGGGCAGAGTTCTATGATCAGCTCGTTACCGAATTCGACCTTCGGATCGATCCTGCCTCGCCGAACTTCGGTAATGAGGTGCTACTCGACGCCTTGGCGGACTCTGCTGGACTAGCAACGTTTTCGGTGCGCGGGATCGGCATCTTTGGCCGATCGGTCACGATCTGCGACGCATTCCGATTGCGAATCCTACGCTTGCTTATCCAATCTTTTTTCTCTTTCCCATAACTGATCCGCATCCTGGTTGCGGGCGATCGTCGATCATTTCGGGAGTCTGGCTCGGGTTTCCGGGGCGGTTTGGCTGCCTACGTGGGCGACGGCCGCCCCCGACCCGGGGGCGGCCGTCGGTTCTCGGGTGTCGATCTAGAGTTCTGGGCCCTTGGCCCGCAGGTCGTCCACTGTGGACATGGCGTTGCGCAGTTCGGTCAGCCATTCGTCGGCGTGTTCGCCTACCAGGCGGACGGCCCAGGCCAGCGCTTCGGAGCGCGACCTCGCCACGCCGGCGTCCACCAGGGTGTCCAGGATCAGGCGTTCCTCCTGGCGTAGGCGCGTCATCACCGGGACCGACAGTGTGGTGAACAGTTCCTCGGTGTCGCCGATGCGAGCACCCCAGGCGACCTTTCGGCCGTAGCGGTGCTCTGCCTGCCGGGCGATCTCGATGCGCTCCTCGCGGGTCTCCTCGCGGTAGCGGCTGATTCGGCCCGACTCGGCGGCTGCCCTGGCGGCGTCGTCGGCGAACTCGCCTTCCAGCGGCTGGAGTTGGCCTACGACGGTGATCTCCTCGCGGTCCACCACCACCAGGGGTGGCTCGGTGAACCAGCCGTCCGGCAACCGGCCGGCGAACCAGGCCGCCGCGTCGTCGGCCGACGGGAGATCAGCCTTCTGCCAGCCGCCCCTGCCCTTGGGTGGGCCGCCCCAGCCTCGGCCAGGGCCCCAACGGTGTCCTCTTGGTCCCATCTCATCCACCCCGCACTGTTCGAACATGGCAGCCTCCGACCGGCTGACTTACATGATTACATCAATACCGAGCTTACAGAAGGCGAGCGTCAGCGCCATGATGTTCGCTCGGGGTGGAAACGTCAGGCCAGGGCGGACAGCAGGTCCGCGACCTCGGTCACGGGGCGGTCGCAGACGTAGCCGTGGCAGACGTAGGCCGCGGGCCGGCCGTCGACCAGCGGGCGGTCGGCCAGCAGGGGAGCCTCGTCCGGAAGGCCGGCCAGGACGACCGCGCCGCCGGGGGCCTTGCGGGTCGCGGTCTCGACCAGCGCGGTGCGGCGGTCGTCGGTCGGGTCGCCGACGATGGCCACCTGGATCGGGCCGGCCGCGGCGGCCTCGGCCACCGCGAGCCAGTGGCCGGCGAAGCGGGGGGCCCGTTCGGCCAGCAGGCCCGCTCTGGCTATCGCGGCTTCGGCGGCGGTTCGGTAGGTGCTGGCTTGGGTGGGCCCTACCAGCGCCGATGCGGTGAGCAGGGCGGAGGCGGTGGCGGACGCGCCGGAAGGGCTGGCGTTGTCCGCTGGGTCGGAGGGGCGCCAGACCAGGGCGTCGGCGTCGTCGGCGGTGTCGTGGAAGGCGCCGTCGGCGGTGGGGTCGGTGAAGTGGGCCAGGGCGGTGTCGAGCAGGCCGGTCGCGGTGGTCAGCCAGCGGGGGTCGGCGGTGGCCTGGTGCAGCGCGAGCAGGCCTTCGGCCAGGCAGCCGTAGTCCTCCAGCACGCCGGCGGCCTCGCCGGCGACGCCGTCGCGGGACGCTCGGCGGAGGCGGCCGTCGACCAGGTGCAGGTCGACGACGAGGGTGGCGGCGGCTATGGCGGCGTCGATCCATTCCGGCTCGCCGAGGGCGGCGCCGGCGTAGGCCAGGGCGCCGATCGCCAGGCCGTTCCAGGCGGTCACGACCTTGTCGTCGCGGCCAGGCTGGGGGCGCTGGTCGCGGGCGGTCAGTAGGGCGGCGCGGACTTTGTGCCAGCGGGCGGGGATGTCGGGTTCCTGCAGCAGGCGCAGGGTGGATGTGCCGTGTTCGAACGTGCCGTGGGCGGTCACGTTCAGCAGGGTCGCGGCCCAGGTGCCGTCGTCCTCGCCGAGCACCTCGACCAGCTGCGCGGGGGTCCAGGCGTAGGTCAGGCCTTCGACGCCGTCGGTGTCGGCGTCAAGGGAGGCGGCGAAGCCGGACTCCGGGGTGCGCAGGCGGCGGAGGAGGAACTCGGCGGTCTGGGTGGCCACCTCGCGGTGGCGTGGCGACCTGGTGCGCAGCGCGAGGTGCGCGTAGAGGCGCAGGAGCAACGCGTTGTCGTACAACATCTTCTCGAAGTGCGGCACCACCCAGCCGGCGTCCACGCTGTACCTGGCGAAGCCGCCGTCGAGCTGGTCGTGGATGCCGCCGGCGGCCATCGCGTCGGCGGTGCCCTCGACGATGGACAGTGCCTCGACCGAACCGGTTCGCTCGTGGTGGCGGAGGAGGAACTCCAGCACCATCGACGGCGGGAACTTGGGCGCGGTGCCGAAGCCGCCGTTCCTGCGGTCGTACTCCGGCAGCATGGCGGCGGCCGCGCCGGCCAGCGCCTCGGTGTCCACTGTGGATGCTGGGAGGGCTTCGGTCTGCTTGGCCAGCTGGGCGACGATGCGCTCGCCGGCCTCGCGCACCTCCGCGCCCCGGTCCGACCACGCCTCGTCGACCGCCTCCAGCAGCTGGCGGAACGACGGCTGGCCGGACCTGGACGTCGGCGGGTAGTAGGTGCCGCAGTGGAACGGGGCGCCGTCTGGCGTCAGAAAACACGTCATCGGCCAGCCGCCGTGGCCGGTCATCGCCTGGGTCGCGGTCATGTACACCGCGTCCACGTCCGGCCGCTCCTCGCGGTCGACCTTGATGTTGACGAAGCGCTCGTTCAGCACCTCGGCGATCTCGGTGTCCTCGAAGGACTCGTGGGCCATGACGTGACACCAGTGGCAGGCCGCGTAGCCGATCGACAGCAGGATCGGCACGTCGCGGCGGCGCGCCTCGGCGAACGCCGCCGGCGACCACGGCCACCAGTCGACCGGGTTGTCGGCGTGCTGGAGCAGGTACGGGCTCGTCGCGTGTGCCAGCCGGTTCGCCATGGGCCTCAGCTCTTCGCGGAGTCGGCGTCGCCGTTCTCGGCCGAGGCCTTCCTGTCGTCACCCTGATCATCACCCTGATCATCACCGTCGGGCTCCGGCGGGTCGAAGCTCTCCGGGACGCGCTTGAGGTGCTTGGTCATCGAGCGCACCAGGACGATCACCGCGACGGCGAACAGCAGGATCACCAGCAGGCCGACCGGGGAGGACTTGCCGAAGTCCTCCCCGCGCCCACCGGGATCCTCGTTCGGGGTCGACGGCGGCTGGGCGACCAGGGCCACCGTGGCGTCAACCTCGGCGGTCGCCTGGTCCATACCCAGCAACGTCATGCGGTTACCTTTTCGCTGATGCCCGAGAACAGGTCATCCTCCGGCAGGGTCGTGTCCACGAGGGACCGCACCAGCTCGTACTCCTCGTACGGCCACACGTCGCGCTGAACCTCCAGCGGCACGGCGAACCACCGGCTGTTGGGGTCGATCTGCGTCGCGTGGGCGAGCAGCGCGGCATCCCTCTTCTCGAAGTATTCCCCACACTGGATCCTGGTGGTCACGCGGCCGTCGACGTCGCCGCGCGAGCTGTCCCACTTCGCCAGCCACTCCTCGTAGGGCGACTCCATCCCCCTGGCCAGCAGCGCGTCGTGCACCGCCTGCAGTCTGGCCCGGGAGAACCCGTGCGAGTAGTAGAGCTTCAACGGGGTCCACGGCTCGCCCGCCTCGGGGTAGAGGTCCGGGTCGCCGGCCGCGTCGAAGGCCGGCACCGACACCTCGTGGGTGCGGATGTGGTCCGGGTGCGGGTAGCCGCCGTTCTCGTCGTAGGTGATCACGACGTGCGGCCGGAACTCGCGCAGCGCCGCGACCAGCCTGGGCACCGACTCCGCCAGCGGCACCAGCGCGAAACAACCCTCCGGCAGCGGTGGCAGCGGGTCGCCCTCTGGTAACCCGGAGTCGACGAAGCCGAGCCAGCGGTGGGAGACCCCGAGGATCTCCGCCGCCCTGGCCATCTCCTTGCGCCGGTAGTCGTTCATGTTCTCGAGCACCTCGGGGCGGTCCATCGCGGGGTTGAGGATGTCCCCGCGCTCCCCTCCCGTGCAGGTGACCACCATGACCTCGTGGCCTTCGGCCACGTACTTGGCCATGGTCGCGGCGCCCTTGCTTGACTCGTCGTCCGGGTGCGCGTGCACCGCCATCAGCCTCAGCTTCTCCGCCATCGTCCCTCCGCCATGATCCCGTCCTCCCAGACGCTCACCCCAGCCATACCCCGCAGTCCGCCTGCCGGATACTCGACCTGGTTGTACGAACCAAGCTCGCGGGGAACATTGTTCCCGGCGGCTCCGACAATCCGGCTGGAGGCCCAGGCATGAGTGCGCCGACACCGACGAAGCTCGAGGACCGGTACGGGACTCGGCCACGCCGGCGGTCGCGTCGCAGCTACTGGTTACTCGGCGCGTCGGCCATCCTGTTCGGCGCCGTGATCGCCTGGATCGGCTACACCAACCTCGGCACCGCGCCCATCGAGACGCAGGCCACCAGCTTCGACAACCTGCCGGACAACACCATGCGGCTCACCTTCGAGATCACCAGGGACACCCCGGACCGCCCGGCCGTGTGCATCGTGCGCACCCGGGTGCTCGACGGCAGTGAGGGCGGTCGCAAGGAGGTCCTGGTCGGCCCCGGCGCTGCGTCCACCCGGGTGACGACGGTCATCCGGAGCACCGCCGAACCGGTGACGGCCGATGTGTTCGGCTGCTCGTACCAGGTTCCGTCATACCTGTCCACGGGCCTGCCGCCATCAGGGTGAACTAGTGTTCGCCGCTCGGCGGAATCGGACAAATCAGTCAGGGTCGTTCAGGCATTCGTGATAGCCTGTCGTACCTGCACGGTCCCAGGGGGGCCGTGTTTTTCCGTTCCGGGTGTTCGCCGCCGCCCGGGAACTACCGACCCGAATCCGCGGGACCCGGAAGTATGAGCGAGGAGTTGGTGACCGTGAGCGACACCCAGGTGACCTGGCTGACCCAGGAGGCCTACAACCGGCTCAAGCAGGAGCTTGACGAGCTCGTTGACAATCGCCCGGTTATCGCCGCGAAGATCAACGCCAGCCGTGAGGAGGGTGACCTCAAGGAGAACGGGGGTTACCACGCGGCACGTGAAGAGCAGGGCCAGGCCGAGGCGCGGATCCGTCACCTGCAGGAACTGCTGCGCAACGCGAAGGTCGGCGAGGCACCGGCCAACGACGGGCTGGCCGAGCCGGGCAAGGTGTTGACCATCCGGTACGAGGGCGACACCGACACCGAGCACTTCCTGCTCGCCACCCGCGAAGAGGGTGCCGAGGGAGAGCTCGAGGTCTACTCACCGGAGTCGCCGCTCGGCAGGGCGTTGCTCGGCGCCAAGGAGGGCGAGACCCGCTCCTACGAACTGCCCAACGGCAACACCCAGAAGGTGACGCTCGTGAAGGCCGTGCCCTACACGGGATAAATCCCCGACTGGGGGAAATCACCCGATGTGACGAATAGGCCCATTTCATCACCGGAATGGGCCTATTTGGCATGTCCGGCGACTCGCTCCAGTAGTGGCCGGACCCGGGGCGGCACGGGCGTGGACAACGCGATCGACGTCGAGGTCCGGCGCACCCAGCGGACGTCGACCACCTCGTCGATGACCCGCTGCAGGTCGGCGTTGGAGCGGGCCACCATGCGCACCAACAGGTCACCCTCGCCCGTGGTGGCGTGCACCTCGCAGACCTCGTCGATCGCGGCCAGCCTGGCGGCGACCTCGATCCGCCTGCCCTGGGCGATCTCCAGCACGGCGAAGGCGGTCAGGCCGTAGCCGATGGCCGCCAGGTCCACCTCCGGCGGGAACCCGCACAGCACCCCGCGCTGCTCGAGCCGGTCCATCCTGGCCTGCACGGTGCCCCGCGCGACCCCCAGCCGCCGCGAGCACTCCAGCACGCCGATCCGCGGCTCGTCGGACAGCAACAGCAGCAACCGGGCATCGAGGGCATCCAGCTCAGTCATCTACACAGAATGCCTCACTCCGTTCACCGAACCGCGCGGACAGCTGGACGAGTTGTCCAGTAATTCGGTCGACAGTTGCGCAGACTGCCAAACGACCGGATCCTGCGGTTACCGCAACCAGGGAGGAGACGCGCGATGACTGACACCCTTGGCCAGCAGCGCCAACTCGACGACGTGAGCCTCGATCAGCTCCGCCAGCTCGTCGGGCTCGTCGAACACGACGAGTCGAAGGACCCGTTCCCCGTCCGGGCGATGGACGCGGTGGTGTTCGTGGTCGGCAACGCCACCCAGACCGCGTGGTTCTACCAGGTCGCGTTCGGCATGCGGCTGGTCGCCTACTCGGGCCCGGAGACCGGCAACCGGGACCACAAGTCGTTCGTGCTGGAGTCCGGCTCGGCCCGCTTCGTGCTCAACGGCGGGGTCGGCCCGGACAGCCCGCTGCACGACCACCACCGCAAGCACGGCGACGGCGTGGTCGACCTCGCGCTGGAGGTCGGCGACGTGGACCGCTGCGTCGAGCACGCCCGCGCACAGGGCGCCACCGTCCTGGAGGAGCCCAACGACGTCACCGACGAGCACGGCACCATCCGCCGCGCCGCGATCGCGACCTACGGCGAGACCCGCCACACGCTGGTCGACCGCTCCCGCTACACCGGCCCGTACCTGCCCGGCTACGTCGAGAAGTCCTCGTCGGTGCCCGCCGGCAAGCGGCTGTTCCAGGCCGTTGACCACTGCGTCGGCAACGTCGAGCTCGGCCGGATGGACCACTGGGTCGACTTCTACAACCGGGTCATGGGCTTTGTGAACATGGCCGAGTTCATCGGCGACGACATCGCCACCGAGTACTCCGCGCTGATGAGCAAGGTGGTGTCCAACGGCAACCACCGGGTGAAGTTCCCGCTCAACGAGCCGGCGATCGCGAAGAAGAAGTCGCAGATCGACGAGTACCTCGAGTTCTACGACGGCGCGGGCTGCCAGCACATCGCGCTGGCCACCGGCGACATCGTGGCCACCGTGCAGGCGATGCGCGCGGCCGGGGTGGAGTTCCTGGAGACCCCGGACTCCTACTACGACGACCCGGAGCTGCGGGCGCGGATCGGGCAGGTGCGGGTGCCGATCGAGCTGCTCAAGGAGCACCGGATCCTGGTGGACCGGGACGAGGACGGCTACCTGCTGCAGATCTTCACCAAGCCGATCGGCGACCGCCCGACGGTGTTCTACGAGCTGATCGAGCGCCACGGCTCCCTCGGCTTCGGCAAGGGCAACTTCAAGGCCCTGTTCGAGGCGATCGAACGCGAGCAGGACCGCCGGGGAAACCTGTAGCCAACGCGCTGAAGGACGCCTTGGTACGCGACCAAGGCGTCCTTCATGGCAGTCAGGAGTCCAGGAACTCGGGGACCATGAGCAGCAGCAGGTTCACCCGCTGCGAGGTACCGATGTGGGTGGTGCCGGGCAGGATCGCCAGTCGCGACTGCGGCACGCCGACGATGTCGCCGTTCACCCCGCCGCCGGTGGCCCGGAACATCTCCACCCCGTGCTCCGGCTTGAAGATGTCCGAGTCGCCCATGACCGTGAGCACCGGGACGTCCATCGCCGCCAGCGCCGAGGCCGGCACGTGCACGGTGTGCTCGACCAGGTCCTTGACCTTCGCCACGAGCGCGTCGAAGTTCTCCGGGTGCGGTGAGAGGTCGAGGTACTCCTGGTGGAACGGGGTGCCGTAGAGCATCTCCGGCCGCAGCTGCGCCATCGACTCCAGGTGCCCTGGGTGGTAGCCGTCGTTGGCGATGGGCACCGACTGCAGCACCAGCTTGCGCACCTTCTCCGGGTGGGCGAGGCCGACGTGCAGCGCGACCGAGGCCCCCATGCTGTAGCCCCACACGTCGGCCTGCTCGATGTCGAGGTGGTCGAGCAGCGCGGCGGTGTCGTCGGCCATCAGCTCGGGCCGCAGCGGGCGGTCGATGTCGGCGGTGTGGCCGTGGCCCTGCATCTCCACCGAGATGACCTGCCGGGTGCGCGACAGCGGCCGGACCAGCTCGCCCCAGGAGGTGCCGGTGGCGGAGAAGGCCCCGTGGACCAGCACGACCGGCGGCTGGCTGGTCCGCTTGCCGTGCACCTCGTAGTACAGGTGCAGGCCGTTGACGTCGGCGTAGTGGCCCCGGCCCCCGGCGTGCTCCGCGCCGGCGCCCGCGGTGCCCGGGGCGACGGTGAGCACCGCGGCGGCGGCCGCGACGGCGGTGACGGTGATGGCCCTGGCGATCCGGTTCATGTGCTGCTCCCTGGTCGGTGTTTGCCGACGCGTCGAGCGAGCGGACCCCGGATCGACAGGTGGCGACAGGAAATGTCGGAAGCCAGGTATTCTCAGACGCAAGCAGCGTG
The DNA here is from genome assembly GCF_054779715.1 of Actinophytocola sediminis. Lineage (NCBI taxonomy): Bacteria > Bacillati > Actinomycetota > Actinomycetes > Pseudonocardiales > Pseudonocardiaceae > Actinophytocola > Actinophytocola sediminis. The sequence goes on from NZ_BAAGXS010000057.1 coordinate 87,492, forward strand.
GATGGGATACAGCGATGGCCGTTGGGTCTCGAGTCGCGGGAGTGCTCCCGCTAGCCGGTGCGTCGTTGGCCGCGTTGGCCCTGGCCGGGGTCGCCGTCTACAGCGTCGGCCAGGCCGGCTGCGCCAACCCCGGCCACTACGTGGAGCACGACAACGGGCAGGTCGAGCTGGTGGACAGCTGCCTTGACCCGGCGCATCTGCCGAAGCCGGACAAGTACCAGCACGAGGACACGCCGCCGCCGGCCGAGCCCGCGGTGAACGAGCTGGCCGACCGCACGGTCAAGGCGCCGTAGCGCCCGCCCTCAGCCGAGGGCCTGGAGCAAATCGCCCACCAGGTCGGTGGCGTCCTCGATGCCGACCGACAGCCGCAGCACATCGCCGGGCACCTGCAGTGGTGAGCCGGTCGTGCTGGCGTGGGTCATCCGGCCGGGGTGCTCTATCAGCGACTCGACGCCGCCGAGGGACTCGCCGAGGATGAACAGCTCCGTGCGGGCGGCGACCTCGAGGGCCGCCTCCTCGCCGCCGGCCACCGAGAACGACACCATGCCGCCGAAGCGGCGCATCTGCTTGGCGGCGATCTCGTGGCCGGGGTGGTCGAGCAGGCCGGGGTAGTAGACCTTGGTGACCTTCTGGTGGCCGAGCAGGGCCTCGACCACGCGCTCGGCGTTGTCGCTGTGCCGCTCCATGCGCAGGCCGAGGGTCTTTCCGCCGCGCAGGGTCAGCCAGGCGTCGAAGGGGCTGGGCACCGCGCCGACCGCGTTGCGCAGGAACCCGAACTGCTCGTGCAGCTCGTCGTCGGAGGTGATCAGCGCGCCGCCGACGACGTCGGAGTGGCCGCCGAGGTACTTGGTGGTCGAGTGCAGCACGACGTCGGCGCCGAGGCCGAGCGGCGACTGCAGGTAGGGGGTGGCGAAGGTGTTGTCCACGACCAGTCGCGCCCCGGAGACGGCGGCGACCTGGGCCAGCGCGGCGATGTCGGCGATGCCCAGCAGCGGGTTGGTCGGCGTCTCGCACCAGATGACCTTGGTGTTGGGCTGGACCGCCGCGCGCGCGGTGTCCACGTCGGCCAGGTCGACGGTGGTGTACTCGACGCCCCAGTGGGTGAGCACCTTGTCCAGCAGGCGGAACGTGCCGCCGTAGGCGTCGCCGCCGAGGATGACGTGGTCGCCGGGGCGGGTCATGGCCCGCAGCGCGACGTCGCCGGCGGCCATGCCGGAGGAGAAGGCCAGCGCGTGCCGCCCGCCCTCCAGCGAGGCGAGCGCCTCCTCGAGCGCGGTTCGAGTGGGATTGGCGGTTCTGGAGTACTCATACCCGCCGGAACGCAGCCCACCGACCCCGTCCTGGGCGAACGTGGAGGTGGCGTAGATCGGCACGATGACCGAGCCGGTTTGCGGATCCGGGCGCTGACCAGCGTGGATCGCGCGCGTCTCAAAGCCCCAACGGCTCATGTCTTCACCCATGGTCACAGATTATTACCCGCCACTGACGAGCCCAGCATGTGGAACTCACAGAGCGGCGAACGCCGGCGTCCCGTAAACGGGTCCGCCGGCGTTCACTCAGTACTCGTTCACCACTGGGGCGGCGGGCCACCCTGCTGCGGGGGCTGGCCGTAGCCGCCTCCCGGCGGCGGGCCGCCGAAGCCCTGCTGCTGGGGCGGCTGACCGAAGCCGCCCGGCGGCTGGCCGAAGCCCTGCTGGGGCTGGCCGAAGCCCTGCTGCGGCGGCTGGCCGAAGCCACCACCGGGCGGGCCACCGAAGCCACCAGGACCACCGGGGCCGCCCAACACGGACTCGCCGCCGAGGAACTTCTTGGTCTGCGGGAGGTACCCGAGCGCACCGATGCCGCCGACGATGATGCCGCCGATGAGCCCCCACACCGCGCTGGTCGGCGTGCTCGTCGGGACCCGCTCGTCGATGCCGCCGAACAGGATCAACTCGAAGATCGCGAAGACCAGCATCAGCGCGCCGCTGGCCACCAGCACGAGCGTCGCCAGCTTGTGCTTGAGGTAGATCAGCACCCCGCCGCCGATGGCGCCGATCCCGCCGAGCAGCATCCCGATCGAGCACAGCCAGATCATCCCCGGCGCCGGCAGGCCGAACTCGTCGCGCGCCTGCTCGGGGATCGCGTCATAGGCGTCGGAGTATTCACCGATGTCGCCGAGGTCGACCAGCAGGAAAATGGTCGTGAGCAGGCCGAGCAGCGCGGCGACGCCGGCCAGGCCCCACGAGATCATCTGGGTGTTCTGCCCCTGCCCGCCGAACGACGGGCCGGCGCCGAGGCCGGTCTGCTGGGCGAAGCCGCCGGGCGGCTGGCCGTAACCCGGCTGCTGGCCGAAGCCCTGCTGCTGGGGCAGCTGACCGAACTGCTGCGGCTGGCCGTAGCCGGGCGGCGGCTGCTGGGGCTGGCCGAAGCCCTGCTGGGGCGGCTGGCCGAACTGCTGCTGGGGCGGCTGGCCGAAACCACCCGGCTGCCCGGGGAACCCACCGGGCGGCGAGGCGTCCGCGCCGGGCGGCGGCGCGTAGGGCGGCTGCTGCGGCGGCATCGAGCCGGGCGGCACCATCTGTGTCGCGCCGGCGTCCGACCCCGGCTGCTGGCCGTACTGACCTGGCTGTACGACCTGGGTGGCACCCGAGTCGGGCACGGCGGGTGGCTGCTGACCGGGCTGGATCGCCTGGGTGCGCTCCACACCGTCGGCGCCTGGTTGGCCGCCCGGTTGGACGACCTGCGTCGGACCAGGGCTGGCGAGCGCCGGGTTCTGCGGGTCCTGCCCGGGCTGCTGCTCACCTTCCCCGTGTTGCGGTGCCTGGCCGCCCTGCCATGGCTGGTTCGGCGGCTGCGGAGAGCTCATCGGGTTCCAACCCCTTCAGAATTGTCAAGTTGTGTTCGGGCCAACGCTAGTGCATCCAAACGGGGGACATGCGGCAACGGGTCTGGTCCAACAATCGCCGTTACCGACCGGCCAGAAATCCGAGCAGGTCATGGCGGGTGACCACGCCTGCCGGCTTGCCGTCCATCAGCACCAGCGCGCCGTCTGCCTCGGCGAGTGCCTGCATCGCGGCGGTGACCTGTTCACCAGCGCCGATCGTCGGCAGCGGCGGCGACATGTGCATGTCGAGCCGGTCGGCCAGGTTCGCCTTGCCGGTGAACAGCGCCTCGAGCAGGTCGCGCTCGTTGACCGCGCCGACCACCTCCGCGGCCATCACCGGCGGCTCGGCGTTGACCACCGGCATCTGGCTGACGGAGAACTCGCGCAGGTAGGCGACCGCGTCCGCGACCGTCTCGGTCGGGTGCGCGTGCACCAGGTCGGGCATCAGGCCGCCGGTCCCCTTGCGGCGCAGCACGTCGCCGACGGTCGCGCCGGAGTGCTCCGGGGGCAGGAAGCCGTAGGAGGCCATCCAGTCGTCGTTGAACACCTTCGACAGGTAGCCCCGGCCGCCGTCGGGCAGCAGCACGACCACCACGTCGTCCTTGTCCAGGCGCCTGGCCAGCCGGATGGCCGCGGCCGCCGCCATCCCGCACGAGCCGCCGACCAGCAGGCCCTCCTCGCGGGCGAGCCTGCGGGTGACCTCGAAGGACTCGCCGTCGGAGACCGCGATGATCTCGTCGGCGACCGACCGGTCGTAGGTCTGCGGCCAGAAGTCCTCGCCGACGCCCTCGACCAGGTACGGCCGGCCGGTGCCGCCGGAGTACACCGAGCCCTCCGGGTCGGCGCCGACGATCCGCACCCGGCCGTCGGACACCTCCTTGAGGTAACGGCCGGTGCCCGAGATGGTGCCGCCGGTGCCAACGCCGGCGACGAAGTGGGTCACCCGGCCCTCGGTCTGCCGCCAGATCTCCGGGCCGGTGGCGTGGTAGTGGCTCTCCGGGTTGTTCGGGTTGGAGTACTGGTCGGGCTTCCACGCGCCCTCGATCTCGGTGACCAGCCGGTCGGAGACGTTGTAGTAGGAGTCCGGGTGCTCCGGGGCGACCGCCGTCGGGCACACCACGACCTCGGCGCCGTAGGCCTTGAGGGTGTTGCGCTTGTCCTCGCTGACCTTGTCCGGGCACACGAACACGCAGCGGTAGCCCCGCCGCTGGGCGACCATGGCCAGCCCGACCCCGGTGTTTCCGCTGGTCGGCTCGACGATGACGCCGCCTGGCCGCAACTCGCCGGCGGCTTCGGCCGCCTCGATCATGCGCAGCGCGATCCGATCCTTCACACTGCCGCCAGGGTTGAAGTACTCCACCTTGGCCAGCACGGTCGCGGACACCCCCTCGGCCAGCGAGTTCAACTTCACCAGCGGCGTGTTGCCGACCAGATCCATGACGTGTTCGACGTACTCCACCTGCACTCCTTGTCAACGATCGTGTCCCCCGGCACGCCGCGAGCGTAGCCCGGCCGCGATAGCACGGCCTGACCAGTTCTGCCCAGCCAACTCGAGCCAACCTTGAGTGAGCCGCCAGTGACAAGGAACACACTTCAATCGAGCGTCGATCCGGCGTCGCGGCGTCGTCGGCGTACGCGATGTACGGGGAACCGGTGGTTCACTGGACGTTATAGGGAGGACGGCGTTGGCAGGAGTGCGGATGCTCAGAGCACTGGGCCTGATCGCCGGTTCGGTCGGCGGACTGTCCGGTGCGGCGATCAGTTTGCTCAATGGCCAGTCGAAGAAGGCACGCACGATCATCGGCAAGTCCCGTGCGCTGCCGCTCAACGCTGACGGCGGATACCTACCGGACGGTAGCGGTCCGGTCACCGAGGACCTCGACGACACGCTGTCGTTCGCGGTGCTCGGCGACTCCCTGGCCGCCGGCCTCGGCTCCGAGACCACCACCCAACTGCCCGGCGTGCTGCTGGCCAAGGGACTCGCCGAGGAGGCCGGCCGGCCGGTGCGCCTGACCACCCACGCGGTCAGCGGATCGCGCACCTCCGACCTGGACGAACAGGTCGACGTCGCGCTGATCGACCCGCCGGACCTCGCCCTGGTGATCATCGGCGGCAACGACGTGACCAGCAAGATGCGGATCGGCACGTCGGCGATGGTGCTGGCCAAGCAGGTGCGCAGGCTGCTGCGCACCGGCAGCACGGTCGTCGTCGGCACCTGCCCGGACCTGGACATCATCCAGCCGATCCCCCAGCCGCTGCGGTCGATCGCGTCGCGCTGGGGCCTGGCGCTGGCCAGGGCGCAGCGACGGGAGCTGGAGCGCCTCGACGGGGTGTCCACGGTGTCCATCGCCGCGCTGCTGACCCCGGAGTTCCTCCGCCGGCCAGACGAGCTGTTCAGCGACGACCGCTTCCATCCCAGCGGCGCCGGCTACGAGCTGGCCGCGGAAATGCTGCTGGCCCCGTTGTGTGATGCTGCCGGCTTGTTGGGGAGCGGACACCTTACTCACGCGTAACCTCCCTGCCAGGGCATCACTGACAAGGGAGTTACGCCATGCCAGACGCGGTCATCGTTTCCGCGGCCCGGTCGCCGATCGGCCGTGCCGGCAAGGGTTCGCTCGTGGACATCAGGCCAGACGATCTCGCCACCCAGATCGTGCGGGCGGCGTTGGACAAGGTGCCGGAACTGGACCCGACCCAGATCGACGACCTCATGCTCGGCTGCGGGCTGCCCGGCGGTGAGCAGGGCTTCAACATGGGCCGCGCGATCGCCGTCGAGCTCGGCTACGACTTCCTGCCCGGCTGCACGGTGACCAGGTACTGCGCGTCCAGCCTGCAGACCACCAGGATGGCGTTGCACGCGATCAAGGCGGGCGAGGGCTCGGTGTTCGTCAGCGCCGGGGTGGAGACGGTGTCCCGCTACGAGTACGGCAGCGCCGACAGCTGGCCGAACACGCACAACCCGCTGTTCGCCGACGCCGAGGCGCGGACCGTCGCCTCGGCCACCGAGGGCGCCACCGAATGGCACGACCCGCGCCAGGACGGCGCGGTGCCCGACGTCTACATCGCGATGGGCCAGACGGCCGAGAACCTGGCCCAGCTCAAGGGCGTGACCAGGGAGGACATGGACCACTTCGGCGTCCGGTCGCAGAACCGGGCCGAGGAGGCGATCAAGGCCGGCTTCTGGGCCAGGGAGATCACCCCGGTCACCCTGCCCGACGGCAGCGTGGTGGACACCGACGACGGCCCCCGGCCGGGCGTGAACTACGAGAAGACCGCGACGCTCAAGCCGGTGTTCCGGCCCAACGGCCGGATCACCGCCGGCAACTGCTGTCCGCTCAACGACGGCGCCGCGGCGCTGGTGATCATGAGCTCGGACAGGGCGGCGGAGCTCGGCGTGACGCCGCTGGCGCGGATCGTGGCCACCGGGGTGTCCGGGCTGTCGCCGGAGATCATGGGCCTCGGCCCGGTGGAGGCGTCGAAGCGGGCGCTGGCGCTGGCCGGGATGACCATCGACGACATCGACCTGGTGGAGATCAACGAGGCGTTCGCCGCCCAGGTGATCCCCTCCTACCGCGACCTGAACATCGACATCGACAAGCTGAACGTGAACGGCGGCGCGATCGCGGTCGGCCACCCGTTCGGCATGACCGGCGCCCGGATCGCGACCACGCTGATCAACTCCCTGCAGTGGCACGACAAGCAGTTCGGCCTGGAGACCATGTGCGTCGGCGGCGGCCAGGGCATGGCGATGATCCTGGAGCGGCTCAGCTAGCGGTGCGCTGCCCGGCGGATCCCGGCGCGGATCCGCCGGCGTGCGCCAGCGCGCTCGGGGACGCGCACCCGACGATGGCCGGCGCCTCGCGTACCAGCGTGTCGTCGGTGAGCGCGGCCACCATGAACAGCGCGAAGTCCACCCGCCTGGTCAGGTTGCTGGCCAGGACCGGGTCGCCGACGTGCCGGCTCCACACCGGCAGGCCCTGGCTCGCGCCCTCCTCCAGGTCGCTGCCGCGCACGACCGTCCAGCGGCGGTCGCTGGCGAAGATCCGCTGGCAGGCCGCCACCTGGTCGTCGATGTCGACCGCGCGCACGAGGCGGGCCAGCCGGGTGGCGACCCGCACGGCCAGCCGGAACTTCCAGGAGTACTGGTCGAGGCCGTCGCGGGTGATGTGCCAGCCGCAGGAGAAGACCAGCCGCGCGCCGGGCTCGGCGTGGTCGAGGACCGCCCGCGCCGTGCCGGACGAGTACTGCCGCACGCCCCAGGGCACCAGCACGGTCAGCACGCCGTCGCAGCCGGCGACCGCCTCGCGGATCACCTCGCGGTCGTCGGTCTGCCCGGCGACGATCGTGATCCGGTCGGCGAGCGCGGCCAGCTTGTCGACGCTGCGTTCGCGGCACACGCCGACGACCTCGTAGCCCTGGTCCAGCGCGTGCCGGACCAGGTACTGCCCGAGCTTGCCCGACGCGCCGACGACACAGGCCTTCCTGATCTGGTCAGTGCTCATGTCCCACTCCTTAACTTACGTTGTAAGTCACGCTACGCTTACACTGTAAGTTCCGTCAACGGGCAGTGAGAACGGGCAGTGGGGACGTCAGATGACCGAGCGGCGCAAGCGGACGCCACTGAGCCGGGAGCGGGTGGTCACCGCGGCGATCGCGCTCGCCGACGAGAAGGGCCAGGCCGGGGTCACCATGCGGGCCATCGCCACCCGGCTCGGCGTCGAGGCGATGTCGCTGTACAACCACGTCGCCGGTCGCGAGGGCGTGCTCGACGGGATGGTCGACGCGGTGTTCGGCGAGATCGACCTGCCCGGCGCCACGACGGACTGGCGGGCGGCCATGCGGGACCGGGCGGCCTCGGCGCGCGCGGTGCTGGCGCGCCATCCGTGGGCGGTCGGGCTGCTGGACTCCCGCCGCCGGCCCGGCCAGGCGACCCTGCGCCACCACGACGCCGTCCTCGGCGCCCTGCGCGCGGGCGGCTTCTCCGTCGCGCTGGCCGCGCACGCGTTCTCGGTGATCGACAGCTATCTGTACGGGTTCGTCATCCAGGAGGTGAGCCTGCCGTTCAGCGACCGCGCCGAGCTCGACGAGGTCGCCGGCGACATCCTGGCCGGCCTGCCGGCCGACACCTACCCACACCTCGCCGAGATCATCACCGAGCACGCGCTCACGCCCGGCTACGACCACGCCGACGAGTTCGGGTTCGGCCTGTCACTGATCCTCGACGCGCTACACCCCGACGAGGCTGGCTAGACGCTGGGCGCCATCCTGGTGGCGGCGGTGATCATGCGGTCGAAGGCGTCGCCGTCCCTCGGGTCGTACAGGCCGGCCAGCAGCTTGAGCACCAGCTTCATCAGCGTGGTCCTCGGCAGGCCGTACTTCGTCGCGGTGCGCATCACCAGCGGGTTGCCGATCAGCTTGCTGAAGATGTTGCCCAGCCGGTAGTAGCTGCCGAGCGCCTGCTTCATGGCCAGCGGGTACCCGGCGAGCGCGCGCTCGCGCGACGGGCCCTCCGGCCGGGCGAGGGCCTGCACAACGCACTCCGCGGCCAGCTTCGCCGACTCCATCGCGTACCCGATGCCCTCGCCGTTGAACGGGTTGACCATCCCGCCGGCATCGCCGACCAGCAGCATCCCGCGCGCGTAGTGCGGCACCCGGTTGAAGCCCATCGGCAGCGCGGCGCCGCCGATCTTGCCGGTCGCGTTGTGCTCGCGGAAACCCCACTCCTCCGGCGTGCCGTCCAGCCAGGCCCGCATCAGCGCCCGGTAGTCGGTCTTGCCGAAGGCCTTGGACGTGGACAGGATGCCCAGGCCCACGTTGACCGTGCCGTCGCCCATGCCGAAGATCCAGCCGTAGCCGGGCAGCAGCCGGGGATCGGCCGGGTCGGACTTGTCCCACAGCTCCAGGTGCGACTCGAGGAAGTCGTCCTTGCTGCGTGGCGAGGCGTAGTACCGCCGCACGGCCACGCCCATCGGCCTGCTCTCGATCTTCTCCAGCCCCACCGACAGCGCCAGCCGCGCGGACACCCCGTCGCACGCGAGCACGATCGGCGCCCGGTAGCTGACCGGCGCCCGGTCGGGGCCGACCTTGGCGGTCACGCCGATGACCCGGCCGTCCCGGTCGTCGGTGATCGCGCCGGTGACGGTGGTCTGTTCGAGCAGCCGCGCACCGGCCCGCGACGCGGTCTTGGCCAGCATCTCGTCGAAGTCCTGGCGGGTGCGGACCACGCCGTATGGCGGGAAGGTCGCCAGGTCCGGCCAGTCCAGCTCCATGGTCACGCCGCCGCCGACCACCCGCAGGCCCTTGTTGTGCAGCCAGCCGGCCTCCTCGCGGGTGTCGATGCCGAGGTCGATGAGCTGCTTGACCCCGCGTGGGGTCAGCCCGTCACCGCAGACCTTCTCGCGGGGGAAGGTGCTCTTCTCCAGCAGCAGCACGTCCAGCCCCGCACGGGCGAGGTAGGTCGCCGCGGTCGACCCGGCAGGACCGGCCCCGACCACGATGACCTCGGCGTCCTCCGCTGCTTTGCGTCGGCTCGGGGTTCCCATCCGGCGGCTCCTCGGCAACAGGGCTTGTGAAAACGTTCACGAACGAGCTCATTCTATCGGCCGGCAGAACCACCGGTACGTGCCGAAACAGACAGCCAGTGATCAACGACACCTAGGTAACATCGAACGAGCTATGCCTGGGGGCGACATGGCGAGTCCGGAACCGGCGCGAACCCTGCCACTGCTCGGCCCGACCGCGGCGTCATCGACGCTGGTCGCGGCCTCCTGCCTGGCCGCGGTGCTCGACGCGTGGGCCACCTGGAACCACCGCGACGTCGCCACGGCCTACGACGCCGGCATGCCCGGGATCGGCGTGGCCGACCTCACCAGCGCGGACTCCACCGAACGCACCGTGGACGCGCTGTTCGTGATCACGATGATCGCCACCGCGGTGGCGCTGCTGGTCTGGCTGTCCCGATTACGCGCGAACGCCCGGCTGCGGGGCCGGGTCGGGCACCGCGCGCCGCGCGCGCTGGCGGTCGGCTGCTGGCTGGCGCTCACCCTGTTCGCCACCGCGACCACCCTGCTGTCCGGCGCGAACGCCACCGCCGCCGAGCTGACGACGCTGGCGTGGGTCAACTCGGTCGGCGCGGGCGCGCTGTGGGTGGCCGGCGTGCCGCTGGTCCTGGTGGTCCGGCAGACCATGCACCGGATCTCCCTGGAAACGGATCGCCCCGGCCAAGCGATGCGTGAGTGACCGACCACTCACCAGGAGCAGCGCGTGTCCCTGAACCAACCCCGGTTACCCGTCGAGATCCCGTCGAGCGGACAGCAGCGCGGACTCGGGATCGCCGCGGTCGCCCTGATCGCGCTCACCTGTGTGGTGAGCGTGCTCGAAGCCGTGACGACCTGGAACGGGTACGGCTTGGCCGAGGACTACCTCGCCGGCGGCACCGGCGTCACCGGCACCGATCTGGTCGACGCCGACGACCTGACGCTCACCATCGGCCGCGTCCTGCTGTTCGTCGGGTTGCTCACCCCGGTGGTGTTCCTGGCGTGGCTGTGGCGAGCGCGGCAGAACGCGGAGCTGATCAACCGGCAGGCGCAGGACCTCGCTCGCGGGTGGACGATCGGCGGCTGGTTCGTCCCGGTCATCAACCTCTGGTACCCGTACCGGATCGTGTACGACATCTGGCGGGTGAGCCACCCCGGCGGCGTACTGGTGTCGAACCACCTGGTGCGCTGGTGGTGGACCAGCTGGATCCTCACCTGGCTCGGATCGGTGTGGCTGCGGGCCGCGTCGCGGCAGGAGGGCGATCTGGACGCGCTGTGGAACGTCACCCTCGCCAACACCGCCACCACGGTGTTCCACTGCCTGGCCGGGGGGTTCGTGATCGTGCTGATCCGGCAGATCACCGCGTGGCAGGCGGCTCCTCGGCCGGCGTGACCGCCTCGAGCGGCGCGGTGGGTTTGGTGGCCCGGTGCAGGGCCACCACGCCCATGGTGAGGTTCAGCCACTCGACGTCCTGCCAGCCGGCCTCGGCGATCAGCTCGCCGAGCGTGCGCTGGTCGTGCCAGTCGCGCATCGACTCGGCGAGGTAGCTGTACGCCTCGCGGTTGGAGGAGAACGGGCTGGTGATCCTGGGCAGCAGCCGCAGCACGACGTGGTGGTGCAGCCAGCGGATCAGCCGCCACGGCGGCTGGGACACCTCACAGATGACCAGCCGGCCGCCAGGGCGCACCACCCGGCACATCTCGCGCAGCGCGGCGACCGTGTCGTTCATGTTCCGCAGGCCGAAGGACACCGTGACCGCGTCGAACGCGCCGGTGGCGAAGGGCAGGTGGAACGCGTCCGCGGCGACCTTGGGCACCTCGCGGTGCGCGCCGCTGCGCAGCATGCCGAGGGAGAAGTCGGCGGCCACGCACCAGGCGCCGGATCTGGAGTACTCCACGGTCGACACCGCGGTGCCGGCGGCCAGGTCGAGGATGCGGTCGCGCGGCGTGGCATCGAGGACACGGCGGGTCAGCCAACGCCAGCGCCGGTCGAACCCCAGCGTCATCACCGAGTTCGTCCGGTCGTAGCCCTGCGCCACGTCGTCGAACATCTCGGCCACGTCGCGAGGGTCCTTGTCCAGGCCAGCACGAGACATGGGCCAGACCCTACGGCAACCGTTATGCGGCCAGCATCGCGGCGCTGACCTGGTCGTAGTGGCCGAGCAACTCCCCGCACACCGCCGACCAGGTACGGGACAGCACGGACTCGCGGGCGGCCAGGCCGATCCGGCGGCGCAGCCCGCGACTGCGCAGTCGCTCCACAGTGGACCAGAGTTCGCCGGCGAAGCGGTGGTCGTGGTACGGCTCGATCAGGAACCCGGTCCGGCCGGACTCGATCAGGTCCTGTGGCCCGCCCGAGTTCGGCGCGATGACCGGCAACCCGGAGGCCATCGCCTCCTGCGCGGCCTGGCAGAAGGTCTCGTGCGGTCCGGTGTGGACGAACACGTCCAGGCTGGCGTACGCGGTGGCCAGCTCCTGCCCGGTGCGGAAGCCGAGGAACGCGGCGTCGGGCAGCAGCCTGCGCAGCTCCGGTTCCTCCGGGCCGTCGCCGACCACGACCACCCGCACGCCGGGCAGCCCGTGCAGGGTGGCCAGTCGCTGGACCTGCTTCTCCGGCGCGAGCCTGCCGACGTAGCCGACGAGCAGTTCCCCGCGCGGGGCCAGCCGTTCACGCAGGCGCAGGTCGGCGTGCCATGGCGCGAACTGCTCCTGGTCGACGCCCCGGGCCCACAGGTGCACCCGGGGCACGCCGTGGTCGGTCAGCGCGCGGACCGAGGCGAGCGAGGGCGCCAGTGTGCGGTCCGCGGCGCTGTGCAGCCTGCGGATCCACCGCCAGGCCGTGCCCGCGCCGTGGCGCAGGCCGCACGCGGCGGCGAACCCGGCGACATCGGTCTGGTAGACCGCGACGGTCGGCACGCCGAGCCGTCTGGCCGAGCGCAACCCGGCGATGCCGAGCACGAACGGCGAGGCCAGATGCACGACGTCGGGCGCGAACTCGGCCAGCGCGGCGTGCACTCTTGGCGACGGCATGCCGATGGGCAGGGCGGTGATCATCGGCAGGTCGATGGCCCGGACCCGGCGGACGGGAGCGTGCAGGTAGCGCTCCGGGCCGGCCATGCCGGGGGCGATGACCAGCGCCTCGTGGCCGTGGGCGTGGAGGTGTTCGATGACGCGGAGGACCGAGTTGGTCACGCCGTTCACCTGCGGCAGGAAACTCTCGGTGACGATGGCGACGCGCACGTCCGTACGGTGACAACCCGGGCTGCCGGGAGCAGAACGCCGACATGGCCACCGCGCGAACGTTGCCGGAACGCTTGCCGCTTCAGGCGTCGTAGTCGACCGTGATGGTCGGTGAGCGCGGCATCGACTGGCAGGTGAGCACGAAGCCGGCGTCCAGCTCGTGTTGTTCCAGCGCGTAGTTGCGACGCATCTCCACCTCGCCGCTGACCAGCCGCGCCCGGCAGGTGCCGCACACCCCGCCCTTGCAGGCGAACGGCAGGTCGGCGCGCACCCGCTGCGCGGCGTCCAGGATCGGCAGGTCCGCCGGCAGCGTCAGCGTGGTCTCCCGGCCGTCGAGCACCACCGTCACCGTCGCCGCCGGTCCCTCCACTGTGGACTCATCGGCGCGCTTGACCTCCGGCGGCGGTTCGTCCACATAGAACAGTTCGCGGCGCACCCGGTCGGCCGGCACACCGTGCGCGGCCAGCGCGGCCTGCGCGTCGGTGAGCATGCCGAACGGGCCACACAGCCACCAGCGGTCGACATCCACCGTCGGCACGATCGTGCCGAGCAGCCTGGTCAACCGCTCGGCGTCCAGCCGCCCGGAGAACAGCTCGACCGCGCGCGGCTCGCGGGAAAGCACGTGCACCAACTGGAACCGGTCGGTGTAGCGGTCCTTGAGGTCGGCCAGCTCGTCGCCGAACATCACCGTGTCCGACCGGCGGTTCCCGTACAGCAACGTCACCCGACTGTCCTCATCGGACCGCAGCAGCGAGCTGACGATCGAGAGCACCGGCGTGATCCCCGATCCGGCCGCGACGAACACGTGCTGGGCGCCCCGCCGCTCCGCGTCCGGGGTGAACCTGCCCTGCGGCGGCAGCACCTCGAGCAGGTCGCCCGGCCGCACCGAGTCCACCAGCCTGCTGGAGAACAGCCCGCCGGCCACCCGGCGCACCCCGATCCTCGGCGCGGCCTCCGGTGGCGCACAGATCGAGTACGACCGGCGCTCCTCCACCCCGTCCACGTCCTGGCGCAGCGTGAGGTACTGCCCTGCCTGGAAGGCAAAGGTCCTGGCCAGCTCGGCGGGCACGGCGAAGGTGACCGCGACCGCGTCCTCGCAGAGGCGGTCGACCCGGGAGACCGGGAGCTGGTGGAACGTCCGGCTGCTCATCTACAGCTCCTTGACGTGCTCGAACGGTTCCCGGCAGGACTCGCAGCGGCGCAACGCCTTGCACGCGGTCGCGGAGAAGCGGGACAGCTCGGTGGTCTTGGCGCAGCCGCAGCGCGGACACTGGACCTGGCTCGGCGGCGGGGTCAGGTTCAGCGGCACCGGGCCGGCCGCGCGCGGGCCGATCCGGGCCGGCGGCGCGATGCCGTGCTCAGCGAGCTTGCGGCGACCGGCGTCGCTGATCCAGTCGGTGGTCCAGGCCGGCGCGAGCACGGTGCGCACCTCGACGTCCCGGTAGCCGGCCGCGGCGAGTTGAGTCCGCAGGTCGTCGCGCATCTCCTCGATGGCCGGGCAGCCGGAGTAGGTGGGCGTGATGGTGACCACGACCCGGCCGCCGGACTCGGTCACCTCACGCAGCACGCCGAGGTCGGCGAGGGTGAGCACGGGCAGCTCGGGGTCGAGCACGCGCTCGGCCACCGCACGCGCCGAGCCGGTCACCAGACGGCTCCGGGCAGCGTGCGGGCCAGGTGCTGCATCTCGGCCAGCAGGTAGCCGAACGCCTCAGTGTGCACGCCGTCGCGGCCCGCGCGGCCGGCGACCTTGGCCAGCGGCGGAATGTCCGGACGGGACAGGTCGGCGGCGGCCAGCACGGTGTCCAGCACCTCATCGACCTCCGGCCGCACGGTCGACGGGTCGACGGCGACCGCGGGCAGGGCCAGCTCGACCGGGTGCTGGCCGAACAGCTCGTCGACCACCGGCCAGACCGTGGCCAGGCCGGCGATCATCCGCTCCCGGGAGTAGTCGGTGCCGCCGGCCAGGCGCAGCGTCCACTGGGCGGCGTGGTCGCGGTGGTAGGCCAGCTCCTTGACGCCCTTGGCGGCGATGGCGGCCAGCACCGGGTCGCTGGAGTGCGCGAGCTGGGTCAGCACCGCCAGGCGCCAGGACGAGAACACCAGCAGCCGGGCGATCGTGGTGGCGAAGTCGCCGCCGGGGCCGGGGCCGCAGTCCAGCTCGACCAGCCGGACGTTGCGGAACTCGTGCTCGTCGCGCAGGTAGGCCAGCGCGTCCTCGTCCCGGCCAGCGCCCTCGACCTCGCCAGCGCGGGCGAGCAACAGCCTGGCCTGGCCGAGCAGGTCCAGCGCGATGTTGGCGAGCGCGACGTCCTCCTCCAGCTCCGGCGCGCGCGAGCACCACTCGGACAGCCGCTGGGACAGGATCAGCGCGTCGTCGGCCAGCATCAGGCAGTAGGCCGACAAGTCCACAGTGGACACATCGGTCGGCACCGCGCGGTCCACACCGGACAGTGGATCGTCGAACCCGGTGCCGAACGCCCAGTTGCCGTCGTCCCCGGACTCCTCGGTGAGCGCGTCGTACGCGTTGTCGAAGCTCATGAGGGCCTCACAGGTGCGGTACGTCGTCGGGGATCGAGTAGAACGTGGGGTGGCGGTAGACCTTGTCCCCTGCCGGCGCGAAGAACGGGTCCTTCTCGTCCGGCGAGGACGCGGTGATCGCCACGGCGGGCACCACCCAGATGCTCACGCCCTCGTTGCGCCGGGTGTACAGGTCCCTGGCGTTGCGCAGGGCCATCTCGTCGTCCGGCGCGTGCAGCGAGCCGACGTGCACGTGGTTGAGCCCGCGCTTGCCGCGCACGAACACCTCGTAGAGCGGCCATGCCGACCTCGGCCCGGTCATGCGACCTCCTGTGACTCGGCCTGCTTGGCGGCGTACTCCGCGGCCGCCTCGCGTACCCACGCGCCGTCCTCGTGGGCCGCGCGCCGGTGGCTGATCCGCTGCCGGTTGCACGGCCCGTCCCCGCCGACGACCTGCCAGAACTCCGCCCAGTCCAGCTCGCCGAAGTCGTGGTGGCCGCGCTCGGGGTTCCAGCGCAGCTCCTGGTCGGGCAGCGTCACGCCGAGCGCGGCGGCCTGCGGCACGGTCATGTCGACGAACCTCTGCCGCAGCTCGTCGTTGGTGTGCCGCTTGATCCGCCAGGCCATCGACTGGGCGGTGTTGGCCGACTCCCCGTCGGCGGGGCCGAACATCATCAGCGACGGCCACCACCAGCGGTCGACCGCGTCCTGGACCATCCGCCGCTGCGCTTCGGTGCCGCGCATCATGGTCATCAGCAGCTCGTAGCCCTGCCGCTGATGGAAGGACTCCTCCTTGCAGATCCGGATCATCGCCCGCGCATAGGGGCCGTAGGAGGTCCGGCACAGCGGCACCTGGTTGACGATCGCCGCGCCGTCCACCAGCCAGCCGACCACCCCGACGTCGGCGAAGGTCAGCGTCGGGTAGTTGAAGATCGAGGAGTACTTCTGCCGGCCCTCGATCAGCTTGGTGGTCAGCTCCTCACGGTCGGCGCCGAGGGTCTCGGTGGCCGCGTACAGGTACAGCCCGTGCCCGGCCTCGTCCTGCACCTTGGCCAGCAGGATCGCCTTGCGCCGCAGCGAGGGGGCGCGGCTGATCCAGTTCGCCTCCGGCTGCATGCCGATGATCTCGGAGTGCGCGTGCTGGGCGATCTGGCGGATCAGCGTCCTGCGGTAGCCGTCGGGCATCCAGTCCCTCGGCTCGATGCGCTGCTCCGCGCCGACGGTCTGGTCGAACTCACGCTCCAGTTCAGCGTCCACGGGCCGATGTTACACGTTGACTGTTACACGTTGACGCTGGATTTTCAGACTGGTGTTACATCCCGCAGTGGACGCCGCAGCGCCCACACCGACGGGATCAGCACCGCCCAGACCGCCAGGATGGTCAGCCCGACCGGCAGCAGGGTGAGCACCGCGCCCCGGCCGGCCACCCGGACCAACTCCGGGTCGTCCTGCCGGAACTCGACCTCGACCACGTCGCCGACCTCGAGGTCGGCCGGGTAGAGCACGCCGGTCTGCGGGATGTGCTCTGCCCCGTCCGGGGTGTAGAAGCGGACCAGGGTGCGGCTGAAGGTGTCGTCGAGCACCTCGGCGTTGACCACGACGAGGTCCCCGTCGATGGCGATGTCCTCGGTCCACGCGGCGACCGCGAGCACCACGCCGAGGAAGGTGACGATCCCGCCGAAGGCCAGCAGCGACCGCGCGACGATCCGCCGGACCAGCCGGCGTCGAGCATCGGTCCCCTGCCCCACCACGTCGGCGAGCCTAGCCGGTGGCCGTGGCACGCATCCTGGCTGGCGCACCACTACTGGATTAACCCAGTTGGATTACACCTTTCGCCGGGTTCTTTGGATATGCACATTACGTAGGATCGCGCTCGCGTTGAGAATCACTCTTTCGAGTGATCTGCGCTTTCGGAGCGATCCATGGAGGACGCGTTGCAACGAAGAATTCTCGTCGGCCTGACGAGTGTCGCCGTGGCGGCGGCCGGGCTGGCGGTACTGGGACCGGCCGCGCAGGCGGCACCCACCCCGGCAGACCAGGTCAGCGCCCCCGGCGTGGACGACCTGCCGAGCCCGGCCGAGCAGAAACGGCGGGCGCTGCGCGAGGAGGCACTGTCCGATGTGCTCTCCGGGGAGCGCACGACGGAGAAACGCGGCTCGAGCACCGTGGTGAACATGGGCGAGAAACCGGGGCCGAACACCGGGCGGTCGGCCAGGGCCGGCAAGGTCGACCAGTACGTCGAGCTGTCCAGGGAGAAGACGGACAGCATCTTCGTCGTGCTGGTCGAGTTCGGCGACGAGCGACACCCGTCCTACCCCGACCAGGACACCGCGCCGAACGTGCCGGGACCGGTGACCTACGACGGGCCGCTGCACAACCAGATCCCCGAACCCGACCGCACGGTCGACAACTCCACGATCTGGCAGCCGAACTACGACCGCCAGCACTTCACGGACCTGTACTTCTCCGATGACCCGACCGTGGACTCGGTCGCGAACTACTACGAGAAGCAGTCCTCCGGCCGCTACTCGGTGCAGGGCACCGTGTCCGACTGGGTCAAGGTCAACTACAACCAGGCCCGCTACGGCCGGTCCAACGGCTACCCGTGCACCGGCAACGTGTGCAACAACTCGTACAACCTGGTGCAGGACGGCGTGAACCAGTGGTTCGCCGACCAGGTCGCGGCCGGTAAGACCCCCGAGCAGGTCAAGCAGGAGCTCGCGCGCTACGACGTGTGGGACCGCGGCGACTTCGACGGCGACGGCAACTTCGACGAGCCCGACGGCTACCTCGACCACTTCCAGATCGTGCACGCCGGTGGCGACCAGGCCGACGGTGACCCGGTGTACGGCGAGGACGCGCTGTGGAGCCACCGCGCGTTCGCCTTCAGCAACACCACCTCCGGCCCGGACGGCAACCTCCAGGGCGGCACCGAGATCGGTGACACCGGACTGTGGGTCGGCGACTACACCATGCAGCCGGAGAACGGCGGCATCGGCGTGTTCGCGCACGAGTACGGCCACGACCTCGGCCTGCCGGACCTGTACGACTACTCCGGCGGCGGCGCGAACCACATCAACTGGTGGTCGCTGATGGCCCAGCAGCGGGTGTCCGGGCCGGGCGAGGTGCTCGGCAGCCGGGTCAACGACATGGACCCGTGGTCCAAGCTGCAGATGGGCTGGCTGGACTACGAGGTCGCGGTGGCCGGGCAGACCAGGACCCTGGAGCTCGGGCCACACGAGTACAACTCCGCCAAGCCGCAGGGCCTGGTCGTGGTGCTGCCGGACAAGGAGGTCGAGTTCCAGTACGGCGAGCCGGCCGCCGGGGAGAACCAGTGGTGGTCGACCAAGGGCGACGACCTGGACACCACGATGACCAGGACCGTCGACCTGACCGGCGCGTCCACCGCGTCACTCGACCTGCAGGCCAGGTACCAGATCGAGGTGGACTTCGACTACCTGTACGTGCAGGCCTCCACCGACGACGGCGCCACCTGGACCTCGCTGGACGGCACGCTGGACGGCGCGCCGTTCCCGCGCGACGCCGACGGCCAGCCCGCGTTGACCGGCACGTCGGAGGACGCGTGGGTCGACATGAGCGTGCCGCTTGACCAGTTCGCCGGCTCGTCGGTGCAGCTGCGGTTCCGGTACATGACCGACGGCGCGTGGGTGGAGAACGGCTTCTTCGCCGACGAGATCAGCGTGACCGCCGACGGGCAGCCGCTGTTCACCGACGGCGCCGAGGACGGGGCGAACGGGTGGACGCTGGACGGGTTCCGGCCGACACGCGCGGTGGAGACCGAGCTGTTCGACAACTTCTACATCGCGTCGAACCGCACCTACGAGTCCTACGACCAGTACATGGAGACCGGGCCGTACAACATCGGTGACCCCACCAAGCCGGACTGGGTGGAGCACTTCCCCTACGAGACCGGGCTGCACGTCTGGTACTGGGACACCTCCCAGTCGGACAACAACACCAGCCAGCACCCCGGCCAGGGCCTCGCGCTGCCGGTCGACGCCCACCCGGCGCCGATCTACAACCTCGAGGGACAGATGTGGCGGGAGCGGATCGCGGGCTACGACGCGCCGTTCTCGGTGGCCAAGGCGGACTCGTTCACGCTGCACGTGAACGGGAAGCCGAGCTACGTCCGTGGGCAGGCGGCGGTGCCGCTGTTCGATGACCGGAAGAAGTACTGGTACGAGGAGCAGCCGTTCTCCGGCGTCAAGCTCCCCGCCACCGGCACGACCCTGAAGGTCCTCGCCGAACAGGGAACCTCGCTGAAGGTCCGCCTCGGCACCCGGTAAAACCTCTTACAGCACAAGGAAAGCGGGCCTCCCACGTTTCGTGGGAGGCCCGCTTCTCCGTGGTGGGTCAGGGGTGGGTGGCCTCGGTGGTGATGGTGTGCAGGCGGGCGTGGAGTTCGCGCAGGAGGGCGCGGTCGGTGTGCACCTCGACGACGCGCAGGCCGGGGGCGGGGGTGATCGCGGAGCGGAGGGCGGCGCGGTCGGCGGCCAGGGTGTGCGGGACGTTGAGGGCGGTGCAGAGGGTGGCCAGGTCGGCGGCGTGCGGGGTGCCGAAGACGCGTTCGAAGCTCGCCTTGTGTTCGGCGGCGCCCTGTTCCAGCAGGGAGAAGATGCCGCCGCCGTTGTCGTTGTGCACCACGACGGTCAGGTCGGGGCGCGGTTCTGGCGGGCCGATCAGCAGCGCGTTCAGGTCGTGCAGGAAGGTCAGGTCGCCGACCAGCGCGTAGGTCGGCACGCTGGTGGACAGCGCCACCCCGGCCGCGGTCGAGACGTTGCCGTCGATGCCCGAGACGCCGCGGTTGGCGTAGATGGCGATGTCCGAGCGGGGCTCGGCCACCAGGTCCACGTCCCGGATCGGGTTCGACGAGCCGAGGAACAGGTTCGCCCCGCTCGGCAGGCCGGCGACCAGCTCGGCGGCCAGCTGCAGGCCGGTCGGCCACTCCTGCTCGCTGAGCAGCTTCTCCACCGCGGTCTGCGCGCTCATGTCGGCCTGGCGCCAGGCCGGCAGCCAGTCGGCGTCGATGCCCTCGATCAGCCCGAGGTCACCCTGGTCGAGCCAGCAGCGCGCCTGCGACACCACGTGCTGGGCATCGGCCCAGCCAGGCACGTCGCCGATCGCGTACACCCGCACCTGGCTGAGCAACCTGGCCACGCCCCGGGACAACGTCGGCCGGCCGACGACCACCACCACGTCCGGCCGCAGCTCCGCTGGCAGCTCGTCGGCCGCGAGCAGCAGCGACCCGTGCCGCAGCACGATCGCCCCACTGGACAGCGCCGCGGCCCGCGCGGTCGGCTCGGCCAACACCGGCCACCTGGCGCTCTCGGCCACCGACGCGGCGGCCACCGCCCGGTCGGCCCGGTCGGAGCCGATGATCATCAGAGTCCTGGCGGGCAGCGGGAAGTCCATCCCGCCCCGGGGCAGCGGCGGCGGCGCGGACACCGTCCAGCGCTGGCCGTCTGGCCTACCGTCCAACGAATCCGGCCACGGCGGCTCGAACGTCGGCACCAGCGGCTCCCGGAACGGGAGGTTCACCTGCACCGGACGGCCGTGCTCGGCCTCGGCCACCGCGCGGCAGACCAGGGCGCGCCACACGCCGTTCTGCCCGGCGATGCGCTCGGCGACCGGGAACTCGACCGACGTCGCGGCCGGGCCGTACAGGCCGCGCTGGTCGATCGTCTGGTTGGCGCCTACCCCGAGCAGCTCCGGCGGACGGTCCGCGGTCAGCGCCAGGATGCCGACCCCGGCATGGCTCGCCTCGAGCATCGCCGGGTGCAGGTTGGCCGCCGCCGTGCCGGAGGTGCAGGTCACCGCGACCGGCCGGCCGGCGCCCCTGGCCAGGCCGAGGGCGAGGAACGCCGCCGAGCGCTCGTCGATCCGCACGTGCAGGGTCAGCCGGTCGGCCTGCGCCGCCTCGAACAGCGCCATGGCCAGCGGCGCGTTGCGCGAGCCTGGGCAGAGCACCACATGCGGCACCCCGCAGCGCACCAGCTCGTCCACGATCACCCAGGCCTGGGCGGTCGCCGGATTCATCCCCACCACCAGCCCTGCATGACCCGCGCCCGCAGCGCGGCCAGCATCAGCTCGTGGCCGAACTCGTTCACCCCGACCGGCCGCTCGGCCTCGTCCGAGCCGAGCGCGCCGAGCACCCGCAGGCCGGCCAACGCCTCCGCGCGCAGCGCCAGCACCTCGGCGGTGGGCTCCACGTCCCCCGCGCCGGGCCGCCAGTCGTACTCGTCGAGGACCACCGCGATCCGGCGGTCGAGCGACCCCCGGTCGACCCGGTCCTCGAGCAGCAACATCGTGAACACGGTCTCCAGCACGTGTTGGCGGTACTCCGGGTCGGCCATGCCGATCAGCCTGCTGATCACCGCGCCGAACAGCGCCAGGTCGTCGACGATCGCGTCCTCGCCGAGGTAGGTGAGCCGCAGCCGGCCACCGTCGACGTCGACCAGGTCACAGTTCTGGGCCAAGTCGCGCAGCTGACCGACCGGCGGCCAGTGCGTCTCGCTGCGCCCGCCGCCCGGCCAGACCTGGTCGCGCGGCAGGGCGTCGACCAGCTGGGCGACCAGCTCGGTCGGCAGGTAGCCCGCCCTGGTCAGCTTGGCGCCCTGGTCGGCGCAGGCCTCCAGCAGCAGGCGCAGCGGGGCCAGCGGGGTGGTCGGGCGCAGGTCGTGGCGCGGGGTGCCGGCGATGTCGGGCTCGGTGCGCACCAGCAGCTCGCGCAGCGCGGAGCTGGGGGTCTGACGCGCCCAGTAGCGGATGCGCTCGCTGGTCATCGCCTGCGCGACCGTGCGCCTGCCCTCGTCGGCGAGGTTGCTGTTCAGCAGGTCGACGGCCAGCACCAGGCGCATGGTGTCGGTGCCCGGGGTGGCCAGCGGGATCTGCCCGTCCTCGATGGCGGTCTCCAGCGCGCGGGCGATCGCGTCGAACGCGGCCGCCTCGTAGGGACCCGGCTCCGACAGCCAGGCGATGTCCAGCTCGTCGGGGGGCAGCACACCGGACTCGTCCATCGCGCTGATCGCCAGCTCCGCGCAGCGGTCCTGGTCCTCGGCGGCGGCCAGCACCCGCTCGGTCCACTGGCCACGGCAGATCTCGGCGTACCTTGGCTCGCCGGTGAGCTCGAAGAACGCCCCGAACGCCTCGGCCACCGGCCGCCAGTCCACCGGGTCGCCGGCACGCACCAGCCTGGGCAGGATCAGCCACAGGTAGCGCTGCACGTCGAACTGTGAGGCGCGGTAACGGGCGTCCCCACCGGACAGACCTCGCCACGCCTCGCTGATCCGGCGGCCGGAAGCGAGGTCCCGGTCACACAGCAGGTCGAGCGCGGAGTCGACGTCATGCACTGGGTCAGCTTGACACGCCGCCCCAACAACCCGCGATTCACCGGGCGGTACCTCCAGCGATTCGCTGCCCATATGCTCGCCGGCGTGGCGACCCAACCCGTTTCCGAGCTGTTCGATCACACCGCGTGGCGGACGGTCGACGGCTTCGACTTCACCGACATCACCTACCACCGCGCCGTGGACACCGGCGCCGTGCGGATCGCGTTCGACCGGCCGGAGGTGCGCAACGCGTTCCGCCCGCACACCGTCGACGAGCTGTACCGCGCGCTGGACCACGCGCGGATGAGCGCCGATGTCGGCTGCGTGCTGCTCACCGGCAACGGCCCGTCGCCGCGCGACGGTGGCTGGGCATTCTGCTCCGGCGGCGACCAGCGCATCCGCGGCCGCACCGGCTACCAGTACGCCGCCGGCGAGACCGCGGACACGGTCGACCCGGCGCAGGCAGGCCGGCTGCACATCCTCGAGTGCCAGCGGCTGATCCGGTTCATGCCCAAGGTCGTGCTCGCCGTCGTGCCCGGCTGGGCGGCCGGCGGCGGCCACAGCCTGCACGTCACCTGTGATCTGACGCTGGCCAGCGAGGAGCACGCGCGCTTCAAGCAGACCGACGCCGATGTCGGCAGCTTCGACGCCGGGTACGGCTCGGCCTATCTCGCGCGGCAGATGGGCCAGAAGTTCGCCCGCGAGGTGTTCTTCCTTGGCCGGGCGTACACGGCCGCCGACATGTACCGGATGGGCGCGGTGAACGAGGTGGTGCCGCACGCCGACCTCGAGCGGACCGCGCTCGAGTGGGCGCGCGAGATCAACGGCAAGTCACCGACCGCGCGGCGCATGCTGAAGTACGCGTTCAACCTGATCGACGACGGTCTGGTCGGCCAGCAGCTGTTCGCCGGTGAGACCACGCGGCTGGCGTACATGACCGACGAGGCCGTCGAGGGCCGCGACGCGTTCCTGGAGAAGCGCGACCCGGACTGGTCGCCGTATCCGTTCTACTACTAACGCTCTCCTTTCTCCCCGAAGGGAAACCACATGGCCATCACCCTCGCCGTACTGGTCTCGTTGCTGGTCGGGCTGGTGTTCGGGTTCGGCCTCGGCCGTCGGCAGGGCATCTCCGAGGTCCGGCGCCAACTGCTGCGCGCCCAGCGCCGGGGCGAGGACCTGACCGACTTCCTCTGATCCGGGGTCGTGCGGCGACCATAGGCGCCGGCACCGACAATGACGTCGTGGCTGACGGCGTGCGGGTGGTCCTGCTTGACGGAACGGATGGCGTCGGCGAGCTGACCGACGCGCTGCGCGTGGCGCTGGCCGGCGACGGACCCGCGGTTCTGCCGCTGTCCCGCGCCGACCCCCGACACGACGACCTGGCCGCGCGGATGGCGCCGGACCGCCGGGTCGAGCCGGGCACCGCGCTGATCATCACCACGTCGGGGTCGACCGGCGCGGCCAAGGGCGTGCTGCTGTCCTCGGCCGCGCTGACCGCGTCGGCCAACGCGACCCACGCCCGGCTCGGCGGCCCCGGCCGGTGGCTGCTCACGCTGCCGGCCGAGCACGTGGCGGGTGTCCAGGTGATCGTCCGGTCGCTGCTCGCCGGGCACGAGCCCGTGGTCCGGGACCCGGCGCAAACGTTTGCCGAGACCGCTGACCAGTTCCTGCGCACCTCCGGGCCGCACTACACCGCGCTGGTGCCCACCCAGCTGGCCCGCCTGGTCGCGACCCCCGAGGTGCTGCGCCGGTTCGACGCGGTGCTGCTCGGCGGCGCGGCGACCCCGGCCCCGCTGCTCGACCGGGCGCTGGCGGCCGGCATCCGGGTGGTGACCACCTACGGCATGTCCGAGACCGCCGGCGGCTGTGTGTACGACCGGCGCCCGCTGGCCGGGGTCCGCGTGCGGACCGCGGGCGGCGTGATCGAGCTGTCCGGGCCAACCATCGCCAGCGGCTACCGGCTGGACCCCGAGGCCACCGCGACCGCGTTCACCGACGGCTGGTTCCGCACCGGCGACCTGGGCACCGTGCACCAGGACGGCACCCTCGAGGTGCACGGCCGGGCGGACTCGGTGATCAACACCGGCGGCGTGAAGATCGCCCCGGCCGCGGTGGAGGGCGTGCTCACCGCGCAGCCAGGGGTGGCCGAGGTGTGCGTGGTCGACCTGCCGGACGACGAGTGGGGGCAGGTGGTCGCGGCCGCGGTCGTGCCGGCCGACCCGGCGGCGCCACCCGAGATCGACGCCCTGCGCGCGGCCGTGCGGGCCGCGCTCGGCGGGCCGGCGGTGCCCAAGCTGGTCCGGTTCACCGACGCGCTGCCGCTGCGCGGGCCGGGCAAGATCGACCGCCGGGGAGTGCGCGCGGCGCTGCTGGGGTCTGCCTGACCGGGCCGGCGAGCGGGCGGCGATGATGAGCGCCATGGTCGCTACCGCCGCGCAGTGGGTTCAGGGGGCCCGGGTTCGGACGTTACCGAACTCGGTCGCGCCGGTCATCGTCGGCGCGGGCGCGGCCGGCGCGGTCGACCGGTTCAACTGGTGGGCCAGCGCACTGGCGCTGGTGGTGGCCCTCGCCCTGCAGGTCGGGGTGAACTACGCCAACGACTACTCCGACGGCATCCGCGGCACCGACGCCGCCAGGGTCGGCCCGCTGCGGCTGGTCGGGTCGGGGCTGGCGCGGCCGGCGACGGTGCGGCTGGCGGCCTTCGCCTGTTTCGGGCTGGCCTGCGTCGCCGGGCTGGTGCTGGTCGCGTTGACCGGGCTGTGGTGGATGGTGGCCATCGGGGTGGTGAGCGTCGCGGGGGCCTGGTACTACACCGGCGGCTCGCGGCCCTACGGGTACTCCGGCTGGGGCGAGGCGGCCGTGTTCGTGTTCTTCGGGCTGGTCGCGGTGTTGGGCACGCAGTACGTGCAGGCCGAGCGGGTGACCTGGCCGGGGGTCGCCGGGGCGCTGGCGCTCGGCGCGTTCTCGGCGGCCGTGCTGGTGGCCAACAACCTGCGCGACGTGCCGACCGACCAGGCGACCGGCAAGCGGACGCTCGCGGTCCGCCTCGGCGACCGGCGGACCAGGGTGCTCTACGTGCTGCTGGTGGCGGTGCCGTTCGTGGTGACGTTGCTCGCGGCGACGGCGACGCCGTGGGTGCTGGTGGCGCTGCTCGCGGGGGTCGTGGTGGCGCCCGCGGTGCGGATCGTGCTGGCCGGCCGGGACGGGCTCGCGCTCATCCCGGTGCTGCGGGACACCGCCATGGCCATGCTGGCCTGGGCGGTACTGGCCGGCCTGGCCATGGGGCTCAGCTAGGCCAGGTGCCGGTGGACAGGAACGTGGCTACGGTCGTCTCGTGCTCGGTCAGGGACAGGCCGTTGGCCGCGAGCCAGCCCTGGTCGTAGTAGGTGTTGGTGTACCGGTCGCCGGCGTCGCAGAGCAGGGTGACCACGCTGCCCGCGCGACCGGCCGCGCGTAACTCCGCGACCAGCTGGAACGCGCCCCACAGGTTGGTGCCGGTGGAGCCACCGACGCGCCGGCCGAGTAACGGCTCCACCGCGTGGATCGCGGCCAGCGACGCCGCGTCCGGGACCTTGATCATCCGGTCGATCACCTGGCCGATGAACGACGGCTCCACCCTCGGCCGGCCGATGCCCTCGATCCGCGAGCCCCGGCACGCGGTCAGCGCCGGCTCGGAGTCGCGCCAGGCGTCGAAGAAGACCGAGTGCTCCGGGTCGACCACCGCCAGCCGGGTGTGCAGCCTGCGGTAGCGCACGTAGCGGCCGATGGTCGCGCTCGTGCCGCCGGTGCCGGCGCCGACCACCACCCACTCCGGCTCCGGATGCGGCTCGAGCGCCATCTGCTCGAAGATCGACTCGGCGATGTTGTTGTTGCCGCGCCAGTCCGTGGCCCGCTCGGCGTGGGTGAACTGGTCCATGAAGTGGCCGTCGAGCTCGTCGGCGAGGCGGTGGGACTCCACGTAGAGCTGGCTTGGCTCATCGACGAAGTGGCAGCGGCCGCCCTGGCGCTCGATCAGCTCCACCTTCTCCGCGCTGGTCGTGCGCGGCATCACGGCGATGAACGGCAGGCCGAGCATCCTGGCGAAGTAGGCCTCGGACACCGCGGTCGACCCGGAGGAGGCCTCGATCACCGGCGTGCCGCCGACGATCCAGCCGTTGCACAGCGCGTACAGGAACAGCGACCTGGCCAGCCGGTGCTTGAGCGAGCCGGTCGGATGGGTCGACTCGTCCTTGAGGTAGAGCTGGACGTCCCAGTCCAGCGGCAGCGGGAACGGGATCAGGTGCGTGTCGGCGCTGCGGTTGGCGTCCGCCTCGATGATGCGCACCGCCTCGCACACCCAGCTCCTGGTCGCCTCGCTGCACCGGTCGATGGCCGACACCCGGCTAGTCCTCCTGCTCCTCGCCACGCAGCTGCGCACGCAGCCGGTCGCGTTCGGTGTCGCGGGTGGCGCCCCGCTCGGCCAGGCCGGTGGTCACCCGCTGGTTGAGGCGGCGGAAGATCAGCATCCCCAGCGGGAAGCCAACCACGACCGCGACCGCGAGGCTCACCAGCAGCGGCACGCCGAACACCACCAGCAGCACCGTGACCACGGCGACCAGCAACAGCCGCGCCGCCGTGTACAGCGCGATGTCGCGGCCGAGTGAGCCGGCTGGGCCGCCGGTCGGTCTAGTCGTCACTGCCATCGACCTCCGCGGTGTTCGGCCGGCCCTCGAACCGCGTCGAGAGGACCAGCGTGGTCCTGGTGCGCGCGATGCCGTCGATGCGCCGCAGCCGGCCGAGAGTCTGCTCCAGCTCGTCGACGTTCGCGACCCGCACCTTCACCACGAACGACTCGTCGCCCGCGACCCGGTAGCAGGACTCCACCTCCGACAGCAGCGCGAGCGACGCGGCGACGTCCTCGTCGTCGGCGACGTCGGTGGAGTGGATGCCGATCAGCGCGGTCACGCCGAGGCCGACCGCGGACGGGTCGACCATCGCGTGGTAGCCGGTGATCACGCCGGTGGTCTCGAGCTTGCCGACCCGCTCGTGCACGGCGGAGGCCGACAGGCCGACCTGCCGGCCGAGCTCGGCGTAGGTCGCCCGGCCGTTCTCCCGCAGCGCGGCGATGATCCGCTGGTCGACGGTGTCCACGCCCGGGACTCTAGCGTCCCGCCCAGGACGCCCGAACCAGCCGTTTTGTCCCTTACTACCTCTTTACCATCAGACAACCGTTCGAGTACCTGACGGGCGAGATGCCACGATTGGCAGGTCCGGTTCCTGCACCAAGAGGAGGACACGTGACCACAGCTCACGTTGGCGAGCGGCTGCTGACCCCCGGCGAGGTCGCCGCGTTGTTCCGGGTCGACCCCAAAACGGTCACCCGCTGGGCGACCGCCGGTCGCATCGGCTCGATCCGGACGCCGGGCGGCCACCGTCGCTTCCGGGAGTCCGAGGTCAAGACCCTGCTCGCGGAGCTGACGACGGAGGCGACCAAGTCCGACGGACCCGCGTGACATATCGGCCACCCCCCACGCCCCCGGAAACGGAACAAACGGGCTAATCTCGGTAGCAGAACTTTCGGGAGGTGGCACGATGCTGTATTTGCTCGCCGCGGTCGGCGCGGTCTGCGTCGCCGTGTTGTTGTGGCGGGCGTTCGTGTCGAACCCCGCTGAGGTGAGCGAACGTCGACCGACGCGACCGACCCGGCCAACCCGCCCAGGACGTCCGAGTCGTCCGGCGCCGCTGGCCCCGGACGACGATCCGGAGTTCCTCCGCGGGCTCGGCAAGCAGAAGCCGCCGGCCGACCCCGACGGCAAGCAGCCGCCGGCGGCCTGAGGCCGGTCAGCGCATGTAGTAGAACTCGCTCGGGAAGCCGTCGGCCACGGTCGCGGCCAGGTCGAGCAGTGCGAGCCGGGTCGGCGCGCCGAGGCGGTCGAGCTCGATCTCCGCGCCCTCTTCCAGATGCGGGTCGAACGGGATGCGGCACACGGCCCGGCAGCGGGCGCCGAAGTGTTGACCGAGCTTGTCCAGGTCGACCGAGCCCGCCCGGGGGCGGACCGAGTTGATCACCGCCACCGAGCGGGAGACCAGGTCGCGGTAGCCGTGCACGTCCAGCCAGTCCAGCGTCGCCGACGCGCTGCGGGCGCCGTCCACCGAGCCGGAGGACACGATGACCAGCGAGTCGGCGATGTCCAGTACGCCCTTCATCGCCGAGTGCATCAGGCCGGTGCCGCAGTCGGTGAGCACGATGTTGTAGAAGTGCTCGAGCAGCGCGACCGTGCGCCGGTAGTCGTCCTCGCTGAAGGCCTCGGAGACCGCGGGGTCCTGCTCGCTGGCGAGGACCTCCAGCCGGCTGGGGCCCTGGGAGGTGTAGGCGCGGATGTCGCTGTAGCGGTGGATCCGGTCGGCGTCGCGCAGCAGGTGGCGGACGGTCGCGGTGGTCTCGAGCGGGATCTTCTGGCTCAGCGTGCCCCGGTCGGGGTTGGCGTCCACGGCGATCACCCGGTCGCCGCGCAGTGAGGCGAAGGTCGAGCCGAGAGTGGTCGTGGTGGTGGTCTTGCCGACGCCGCCCTTGAGGCTGAGCATGGCGATCTTGTAGCAGCCGCGCAGGGGTTGGTTGACCCTGGCGATCAGCTCGCGGCGGTTGAGGTCCGACGGGCTCTCGCCGACGTTGATCAGGTGACCGCTGGCCACGTAGACGGCCTTGCGCCAGCCGGACTGGGGGCGGCGCTTGGTCTGCTTGATCAGTTTGGCGGAGGTGAGCTCGTCGGCGGACCGGCGGTCCTGCCTTGCCTGCGCCTGCTGGTGCTGTTGTTGCTGGTAGACGGTCTGCGGGTAGGGCTGCTGCACCGGCTGCGGGCCGGAGGGGGTGGCCTCGGCGTAGCCGGGCGGGGCCTGGTGCGGGCCGGAGGCCGCCGGGTCGCTGTACTGGTGCGGGCCGGTGGTGTTCGGGTTCCCGTACTGGTGGGGACCGGACGCGGCCGGGTCGTTGTACTGGTGCGGACCGGAGGCATTCGGGTCGCCGTACTGGTTTCCGTACTGGTGCGGACCGGAGGCGTTCGGATCGCCGTACTGGCCGGCGGCGTTCTGGTTCCCGTGCTGCGGCGGACCGGAGGCGTTCTGGTCGTTGTACTGGCCGGCGGGGTTCTGGTTTCCGAACTGCTGCGGGCCGGACGGGGTCCGCTCGACGTAGTGCGTGTTCACCGTGGCCGGGTCGACATACTGCGGCGTGCTCGCCGGCTGGCCGGCGGCGGCCGAACTCGGTTGCTGCTCTTCGGGACCCGGATCGGTGTAGTGCGGTTGGGGGTGCTGACCGGGCGGCGTCGGACCTGTCGAACCGGTGCGGGCGTCCTCCCCGAAATGGGACACCGGCTGCTGGGGACCGAAATCCCCGCTCGCCGCGGCACCCTCGGCTCGCGGCCGCTGCCCGGATGGCAGCCAGGAGAAATCCGGACCTGCGCCAGCCGTGTCCGGCTCGCCGTCGCGCGCACTCACCGCTGGGTTCCTCCCTGAAAACTGCCCGGACCGCTCCGCCCGCGACGGTAGTCGCAGCATTGGGCGAGCGTCGACACGGGGCCTGCCGGTCTTCGCACCAGCAACCGTGACAGTTCGAGCAGCGTTCAGACAGGGTCCGCGCGGTGTCCGCGCCGAAACGTTAGCTACCGAGCAGGTCCCCAAGCGGGTTGATCATCGTCATGGCCGGCTGGTCGCCGCCGCTGAGAATGCCGGTCACCGGCGCCAGCACGTCGCCGACCGTGTCGGTAACCGGGGTGACCACGTCGCCGACGGTGTCGGTCACGCCCTCGACCAGACCGGTCTGCTGTTCCTGGGCCGGGGCGGGCGTCGGCGCGGGGGCCGGGGCCGGTGTGGGAGCCGGGGTCGGTGCTGGCGTGGACACCTGGCCGCCGCCGGAACCACTGGAGGAACCACCGGACGAACCGTTCCCGCCGGTGGCCGGGGACTGGTAACGCTGGTCGGGGACCGGGGCCGGCACGTTGGTCACCGGTGCGCGCTCGGCGGGTCTGGTCTCCGCCCGCGCGCTGTCGTCATCCCGGTCGCTGCTCGGCGGTGCGACGGCCGGGCCGCCGATGTCGTTGTTGCTGTGGCCAGGCGAGGCGGGCGCGTGTTCCGGCGCGGCGCCGGTGGCCAGTGGCGCGGCGTTCTCGGTCAGGCCGAGCGCGCCGGCCGCGAACGTGCCGGCGACGAGCAGCGCACCGGCGGCCACCCCGAAGCTCCACCGGCGGGCGCCGGCGCGCTCGTCGACTTCCTCGGGATCGTCGAAGGTCTTGCGCAGACCCAGCGGATGATCGCGACGTAAATGCCGCTCATCTGGTACTCGTTCGTGACCGCCGTAGGTAGCCGCGTAGCTCACTTGCACCCTCCCTGGCCTGAATCTCTCACCCGTACGGGTGACAGAGGCGAACCCCGGTGGCGGAGAGTACTGATCTCTTGGCAGCTTGTCTAATAAGGCTGGTCAGCCGCCCGCGTACGAGTGCAGGCCGGCGACCACCAGGTTGATGAAGAACAAGTTGAACAACATGGTCGCGAACGCCACGATGTTGATCACCGCGGCCAGTCCGCCGCGCCAGCCGGCGAGCGCCCGCGCATGCAGGTACGCGGCATAGATGATCCACGCGATGAACGTGACCGTCTCCTTGGGATCCCAGTCCCAGAACCGGCCCCACGCCGACTCGGCCCAGATCGCGCCGAAGATCACGCCCGCGGTGAAGACGGGGAAGGCGAACACCGTGGTGCGGTAGGCGACCTGGTCGAGCACGGCCGCGGCGGGCAGCCTGCGCCCTATCCGCCAGTCGCTGACCTTCACCAGGTAGAGCACCGACGCCACGCCCGGCACGAGCACCATGCCGCTGCCGAGCGCGATGGCGAAGACGTGGATCACCAGCCAGTAGGACTGCAGCGCCGGCTGCACCGGAGCGGCGTCGCTGTAGAGAACCACGCCGCCGAGGAACATCAGCACGATCACCGGCAACAGCACCCACACCGACAGGTGCTGGATGGGGAACCGGCGCAGCACGATCAGCCAGGTGATCACCGCGACCAGGCACACCGTGGCGCCGAACTCGTACATGTTGCCCCACGGCACCCGCTCGGTGGCGAGCCCGCGCAGCGCCAACGCGGCCAGGTGCATGGTGACCCCGAGCACGATCAGCGCGACCGACATCCGGCCGAACCGGCGGGCCCGCTCCCCGGTCGGCCGATCCGGCTCGTCGCCGGTGGTCTCCTCGGGCGGCGGCGCCGGCGCGCCGGCGCCGACCAGCTCGCGCGCGCGCTCGACCCGGGGCGCCCGGCGGCCGAAGGCCTGGTCGAACAGGGAGAACAGCATCGCGAGCACGTAGACGCCGACGGCAACGCCGTAGCACCAGTCGCTGTAGGTGGAGAGCGTCTCGTTGACCGGCATCAGGTTTCCCTTCCCGCGGCGACGTCCTGTTTGTCGACGTCAGTCGCTGCCCCCTGCGGCAACAGATCGTCGGCGATCCTGCCGAACTCCTCGCCGTAACCGGCCTGGTCGGTGCGTGCCAGACCGCCGAGCAGGACCACGGTACGACGATCACCGTCCTCGCCGGTGCCCGGGGTTGCCCGCACCCACACCCGCCGGCGCTTGATCAGCAGCGACGTGCACAGGCCGAGGACCAGCAGCACCGCGAAGCCGAGCACCCACACCTGCGCCGGGTCGTGCGAGACCTGGAGGTAGGCGAAGCGCTCGACGTCGTCGAAGCGGACCACGGTGCCGTCGTCGAGCCGGACTTCCTCGCCGGGACGCAGGTTGGCCCTGGCCACCCGCTCCAGCTTGCCCTCGTCCACGAGGGACTGATCGATCTCGAAGATCGACTGGCCGCGGCCGGAGTTCGTGCCGAGGTCGCCGCGCATGACGTCGATCGCGACGGCCGGATCGCGCAGGTCCGGGAACGCCGAGCCGAGCAGGTCGCCCTGCAGGGCCGCGGTCGGCGCGAACAGGCCGGTGACCGCGAGCTGCTGCTCGCGCCGCTGCGCCGGATCGGTGACGCCGGGCGGGTCGAACTTGGTCGCGCCCTCGGACAGGTAGGTGAGCTGGTCGACCGGCCGCCACTGGACGGTCTGCGTGCGCTGCTCGCCGTTGGGGAAGGTGATGGTGAACGTCGGCGCGTAGCCGTTGCCGAGCAGGTAGACCCGGTCGCCGGCGATCCGCAGCGGGTCGTTCACCTCGAGCGGGTATGGCCGCCAGGTGTTGGTCGTGAGGTCATCGCCGACCTGGTACTCGATGTCGGCGCGGAAGAAGTCGGCCTGCCCGTTGGCCAGGTAGTGCGCGTTGAAGCCGTTGACCCGCACGCAGAACTCGTTCAGCTCGGTGCCGTCGACCCGTAGGCCGGGGCTGAACGAGTCGTAGGCGAAGGTGCCGGAGTTGCAGAACTCCGCGCCGTCGGCGAGGACGACCACCTGGCCCTCGTAGCTGAACATCTTGCCGAGCGCGAGCGCGACGATCAGCCCGAGCATGGCGAAGTGGAACACCAGGTTGCCGGTCTCGCGCAGGTAGCCGCGCTCGGCGCTGATGCTGACCGCGCCGTCGGCCTCGGTCCGCTCCTCGATCCGCCAGCCGCGTAACCGCTGCCTGGCCGCGCGCATGACCTCGGCGACGTCCTGGTCGGTGTCGCCCTGCCGGTGGTGTGGCAGGCGGGCGAGGTTGCGGGGGGTGATGACCGGCCGGGCGCGCAGTGCCCGCAGGTACTCGAAGGTGCGCGGGGTGAGGCAGCCGACGAGGGAGACGAACAGCAGCAGGTAGATCGCGGAGAACCAGACGCTGGCGTAGACGTCGTAGAAGCCGAGGTCGCCGAGCAGCGTGCCCCACCAGCCGTTGGCCGCGATGAACTCGTCGACCTTGACCGCGTTGAGGTCGCGCTGTGGGAGCAGTGCGCCGGGCATCGCCGCGAGCGCGAGCAGGAACAGCAGGAACAGCGCCGTGCGCATCGAGGTGAGGCCGCGCCAGGTGTTGCGTAGGAAGGCGATCACAGCGGGAGCTCCGTGGTTTGGACCACGGCGTCGCGCAGCCAGGCGGTGAGCTCGCCCCAGAGCCCGGTGACCAGCAGCACGCCGACGACGAACAGCAGGCCACCGCCGACGAGCTGGATGGTGCGGCTGTTGGCGCGCAGCCAGCCGCTGGTGCGCACCGTCCAGCGGGCACCGAGTGCGATGACCAGGAACGGCAGGCCGAGGCCGACGCAGTAGAGGAGCACCAGGAAGTAGCCGCGGGCCGCGGTGCCCCCGGTGCTGGTTGCCATGATCATCACACTGGACAGCGTCGGCCCGAGGCAGGGCGTCCAGCCGAGGCCGAAGATCGCGCCGAGCACCGGCGCACCGGCCAGGCCGATCCGGGGCACGCGGTGGATGCGCACATCCCGCTGCAGGCCGGGGATCAGGCCGACGAACACCAGCGCCATGGCGATCGTGACCACGCCGCCGATGCGCTGCAGGAGGTCCTCGTTGACCAGCAGCGCGTCCGCGAGCCACACCATGCTGCCGATGGTCGCGGCGAACACGACGGTGAACCCGAGCACGAACAGGCCGGCCGCACCGACCACCCGCCAGCGGCCCGCGACCGGCTCGGGGGCCGGTGCCGGCTCCGGCACCGACTCGGCCGGGGCGCCCGCACCCGCGGCGACCTTGACCGGCGGGGCGTCCGCGCCGACCAGTGCCGCGAGGTAGGCGAGGTAGCCGGGGACGAGCGGGACCACACAGGGCGAGGCGAAGGAGATCAACCCGGCGAGCAGCGCCACCCCACCGGCCAGCAGGAGCGGGCCGTCGAAGGCGAGAGTGGTGGGATCCACGGCCCTCAGGGTAAGCACCGGCACCGACACCCCGACCGCGGGGCCGTGAATGGTGAACTCGCCCGGTGGGAGCGTTGGACTCGCGAGTCACGAACGTTGGACTCGCGGGGTCAGGGCTCGGCGAGGAGGCGTTCTGTCACCGAGTGCAGGTCCTCGGCGAGGAGGGCCCGGATGTAGACGGCGGCCACTCGGTGTTTGGTGTCCAGGACGATGGTGGAGGGGACGACCGAGCGGGGGTAGCCCTTGAGAGCGAGCAGGGAGCGGCCGGGCGGGTCGTAGATCGACGGGTAGGTCAGGCCGGTGTCGCGGACGAAGTCCTGGGGAGCGGCGCGGTCCGGGTCGCGGACGTTGACGCCAAGGACGGTGAGGCCCTCGTCCTTGTAGTCCTCGTAGAGCTGCTGGAGCTCGGTGGTCTCCGCGCGGCAGGGGCCGCACCAGGCGCCCCAGAGGTTCAGCACGACGACGTCGCCATCGAAGTCGGACACGGCGACGTCCGCGCCCTCGTTCATCAGGTCCTCGCCGGAGATCTCGGGCGCCTCCTGGCGGTCCTCGACGTCGTAGAAGATCTCCGTCTGGCCGCCGGGGGACACGAAGCGGAACTCCGTGCCCCGCACGACCGCGTCGGTGCCGGTCGTGCAGGCCGGCAGGACGAGCAGCAGGACCAACAGCAGTCGTCTCATGCGCCGGTCACCTTCGGGCTGGACGCCCCGGCCGGCTCGGCGTAGCGGATCGCGACCAGGCGCTCGTCGGTGAACACCAGGCTGGTCAACGACGCCAACGAGCACTGGCGGCGGCGTGGGTCGTGCCACAGGCGCTTGCCCTCGAGATACCTGCGGATGGTCCAGATCGGCAGCTGGTGGGAGACGCACACCGCCTCGTGGCCCTCGGCATGCTGCCGCGCGCGGTACACCGCGGCCAGCATCCGGCGGGCGATCTGCAGGTACGGCTCGCCCCAGGACGGCAGGAACGGATTGTGCAGCTGGGGCCAGTGGCGGGGAGAGCGCAGCGCGCCGTCACCCACCGCGACCCGCTGGCCCTCGAACTTGTTGTCCGCCTCGATCAGCTGCTCGTCGGTGGCCAGCGTGAGCTGGTGGGCGTCGGTGATCGGGCCCGCGGTCTGCTGCGCGCGCTGCAGCGGGGAGGCCACCACGTGCCGGATGTCGTTGCCCGCCAGGTGTTCGGCGACGATCAGCGCCTGCCGGCGACCCAGCTCGGACAGGTTGAAGCCGGGCAGCCTGCCGTAGAGGATGCCTGTCGGGTTGTGCACCTCACCATGACGCACCAGGTGCACGGTGGTGTTCGTACTCATGCCGGCCCCTCGCCGGCGGCGGCCGCCGCGGCCGGCAGGGCGGCGGCGATGATCTCGAACGACTCGTCGTCCATCGCCGCGTTCACGAACCAGGCCTCGAACGCGCTCGGCGGCGGGTAGACGCCCCTGGCCAGCAGCGCGTGGAACAGCGCCGGGTACCGGCCGATCGCGGTGGCCTTCGCGGCCGCATAGTCGACCACCGGCTCCCCGGTGAAGAACACCGAAAGCAGGTTGCCGGCGAACTGGACCCGGTGCTCGACGCCGGCCGAGGTCAGCGCCGATCCCAGCAGCTCGCCGAGCCTGTTGGCGTTCGCGTCCAGCGCGGAGTACACCGCCGGGGTCGCGGCCCGCAGCGAGGCCAGGCCGGCGGCGACCGCCACCGGGTTCCCGGACAGCGTGCCCGCCTGGTAGACCGGGCCGGCAGGCGCGAGCGCGGCCATGACCTCGGCCCGCCCGCCGAAGGCCGCCGCCGGCAGCCCGCCGGACATGACCTTGCCGAACGTGTAGAGGTCGCCGGCCACCGGATCCAGGCCGTACCAACCGGCGCCCGACACCCGGAACCCGGTCATCACCTCGTCCATCACCAGCAACGCGCCGTGCGCGGAGCACAGCTCGCGCAGGCCGGCGTTGAACCCCGGCGCCGGCGGCACCACGCCCATGTTGCCGGCCGCCGCCTCGGTGATCACCGCCGCGATCTCCGCGCCGCGCTCGGCGAAGGCGACCCGCACGGCCTCGAGATCGTTGTACGGCAGCACGATGGTGTCCGCGGCGGACGCGCCGGTCACCCCGGGCGAGGTCGGCAGGCCAAGCGTGGCGACCCCGGAGCCGGCGTCGGCGAGCAGCGCGTCCACGTGCCCGTGGTAGCAGCCGGCGAACTTGACGACCACCCGCCGGCCGGTGAAGCCGCGGGCCAGCCGGATCGCGCTCATCGTGGCCTCGGTGCCCGAGTTGACCAGGCGCACCTGGTCGACCGGGCCGACGCGCGCGATCAGCTCCTCGGCCAGCTCGATCTCGCCCTCGGTCGGGGTGCCGAACGACAGCCCGGCCATCGCCGTCGCGCGCACCGCGTCGACCACCGGCGGATGGGCGTGCCCGTGGATCATCGGCCCCCACGAGGAGACCAGGTCGACATAGCGGTTGCCGTCGGCGTCCCACAGGTACGGGCCGTCACCCCGGACCATGAACCTCGGCGTGCCGCCGACCGCCTGGAACGCGCGCACCGGCGAGTTCACCCCGCCCGGGGTGACCTGCCGCGCCCGCTCGAACAGCTCCGCCGAACGGCGTGCGGTACCCACCTCAGTCGTCACGAGCCACCTTCGCCGATCGGTTGACATGCCTTGGCCGGGTGCGCACCCCGAGCACGAGCTGGCGCACCGCGTCCACCACCAGCAGCCCGGCGAGCGCGCCGAAGCCGATCGCGGCGCCGAGCCAGTTGCCGTAGACGCGTTCGGCGATCACCTCGGTGCCCTCCGAGGTCACCGTGACGATCGTGCTGAAACCCCGCGGCCAGGCCCAGAACGCGGCGGCCACCAGGCCACCGGCGACCAGCAGCTCGAGCACCGCGATGATCGCGCGGCCCGGTCGGTGCAGGGTGGCCGGTTCGGTCGGCGGGGGCGCGACCAACTGGCCGGCCGCCTGTGGTGCGGTCACGACGGCAAGCCTTTCATGTGGGGAACTCCGCTCATCGGCGCTGACGCCCGGCCAGACGGCGCTTGCGGTGCTCGGCGAAGAAGCGGGTGGACTCCGGGCGGAACATGTAGATCACCGCGGTGACCAGGAAGGCGACCTCGGCGAGGTTCCACATCAGCCCCAGCTCCGCGCCGCTGCTGGCCATCGCGCTGAGGAAGCTCATCGCGCCGACGACCGCGAACGCGGTGATCACGATCCGGGCCCAGTTGCGGCCGGCGCGCATCTTGGTCGCGAACAGCAGCCACAGGCCGAGGAACAGCGCGATGCCGAAGCCCATCGCGACCCGGAGCATGCCCAGCGTGCCGGCCACGTCCTGCTCGCTGTCGGGCAGTCCGGCGTTGGCCAGGGTGTCGCGGGCGAGCAGCGTCAGCTGTTCGCGGTCGAGCAGCACGGTGACGACCGTGGCGACCGCGCCGACCACCGCACCGGCGAGGCTCGCCTGGTAGGCGGTGTCGACCGCCTTCGGCCGGGGGATCTCGCCGGTCATGCCGTCCCGGATGGGCGGCATCGGCTCCCAGTTGCCGTCATCGTGCTGGTTGGCCACCCCACCATTGAACATGACGACGCCCAGCTCAGGTCTGGTCGGGTTCTACCAGCCGGCGCAGCGCGGCCAGCAGGCCCTCGTCGTCGCGCGCCCAGGCCAGTACGACCGAGCCGCCGGCCAGCCGCAGCGGCACCGAGGAGGTCTTGCGGGGCACCGTCCAGCCACCGCCGAGCACCTTGGCGCCCACCGGCACGCCGACGTCGGTGACCTCGGCGATGTCGGCGACCCGCAGCTGTTCGCGGCCCTGGGTGAGCGTGCCGGTGGTCAGCCGCACCAGGTACACCTTGCGCCGGGCCGACACCCAGATGATCGCGCCGCCGCCGAGTCCGAGCCCGACGACGATCCACGGCAACCAGTGCACCGGCCCGGTCATCGCCTCGACGCCGGCGCCGATGGCGGCGAACAGCGGACCCCACAGCACCGGCCACCAGGTCGAGCCGGCCTCGGCGAACATGACCGGCTCGTCGGACTCCGGCTGGGTCACCGCAGTGGCTGCCGCGGCGGGTAGAAGCCCCGCGCCGCCGGCAGGTACAGCAGCGCGACACCGATGGCCCCGAGCAGGCCGGCCAACTGGCCGAACAGCGTCGGCACCAACAGGAAGTGGAACACCACGACCAGCAGGGTCGCGATGGTGACCAGCATCCGCGCCCGCCGCTGGCCCTCCCTGGCCTTGTAGGCGAACAGCGCCTGAAAGGCCCCGAAGATCACGTTGATGATGATCAACGTCCACAGCGCGTTGGACACCACCTGCTCGGCCTCGGCGCGGGTGATCTGCTCCGCGCCCTCGAGCTTGAGCTGGTTGTCGACCAGCGTGTCCTTGTTGAGCAGCAGGTAGATCGCGCCGAACACGCCGACCACGACGGCCGCGAGCAGCACGTAGAAGCCCCACTTGACAACCGAGGGCACCGGCTTGCCGGTCGTCGCCGCGGCCGCCTCGCGGGCGGTCGGCACGATCGGCCGCGCCTTCTTCTTCACGGGAGGCGGCGGCACCGGTTCCGAAGACACGTCCTCGTCCCGGTCGGCGGCGTCCGAGTTGTCTGGCTTCGTCACGGACCAGGAGGTTACCCGCGACCTACACCGTCAGCGGAGCCAGCCCGCGGCTTCGGCCGCCCAGTAGGTCAGCACGATGTCCGCGCCCGCCCGGCGGAAGGCGGTCAGCGTCTCCAGCACGGCCGCCCGCCGATCCAGCCAGCCGGCGGCCGCGGCCGCCTCGACCATGCCGTACTCACCGGAGATCTGGTAGGCCGCGACCGGCACGTCGCTGATCTCGGACACCGCGCGCAGCACGTCGAGGTAGAGCATCCCCGGCTTGACCAGCACCAGGTCGGCGCCCTCGTCGAGGTCGAGGCGCACCTCGCGCAGCGCCTCCCGGACGTTGCCGGTGTCCTGCTGGTAGGTCTTGCGGTCGCCGGTGAGCTGGGACTCGATGGCGTCGCGGAACGGGCCGTAGAACGCCGAGGAGTACTTCGCCGAGTACGCCAGCACGCCGACCTCGGTGCGGCCGGCCCGGTCCAGCACCTCGCGCACCGCGCCGACCTGGCCGTCCATCATCCCGCTCGGGCCGAGCAGGTGCGCGCCCGCCTCGGCCTGCGCGAGCGCCATGTCGCCGTAGACCCGCAGGGTGGCGTCGTTGTCGACGTTGCCGTCGGCGTCGAGCACCCCGCAGTGGCCGTGGTCGGTGAACTCGTCCAGGCACAGGTCCGACATGAGCACGGTCTCGTCGCCGAGCTCGGCCCGCAGGTCGCGCAGGGCGACGTTGAGCACGCCGTCGGGGTCCAGCCCGCCGGAGCCGACGGCGTCCCGCTTCTCGGGGACGCCGAAGAGCATCAGCCCACCGACCCCGGCCTGCACCGCCTCCACCGCGGCCTTGCGCAGCGAGTCCCTGGTGTGCTGGACGACGCCGGGCATGGTCGCGATCGGCAGCGGCTCGGTCGCGCCCTCACGGACGAACATCGGCAGCACCAGCTGGTTGGGCCGGACCGTGGTCTCGGCGACCAGCCTGCGCATCGCGGCGGTGGTACGCAGCCGGCGGGGCCGGTGACTCGGGAACATGGCTACTCCCTAGCGTCGTGCTCGCTTCGTCTTGCGGGGTGGCGGCAGCGCGCCCTCGGCACGCAGCCGGGCGGCGTGCTCGGCGAGCGCGTCGACCAGCGCCGGTACCTGGGCGTGCTCTGGCTGGACGTCCACCCGCAGGCCGAACTCCCGCGCGGTCTCCGCGGTCTTCGGGCCGATGCAGGCGACCAGGGTGCGGGTGTGCGGCTTGCCGGCGATGCCGACGAGGTTGCGCACGGTGGACGACGAGGTGAAGCACACCGCGTCGAAGCCGCCCGTCTTGATCATCTCGCGGGTCTCGGCGGGCGGCGGCGCGGCCCGCACGGTGCGGTACGCGGTCACGTCGTCGATCTCCCAGCCGCGGTCGCGCAGACCGGCGGCGAGGGTCTCGGTGGCGATGTCGGCCCTGGGCAGCAGCACCCGGTCGACCGGGTCGAGGATGTCGTCGTAGGGCGGGAACTCCTCCAGCAGGCCCTCGGAGGACTGCTCGCCGGAGGGCACCAGCTCGGGGATGATGCCGAAGCTACGCACCCGCTCCGCGGTGGCCTCGCCGACACAGGCGATCTTCACGCCGGAGAACGCGCGGGCGTCCAGGCCGAACTCGGCGAACTTCTCCCACACCGCGCGCACGGCGTTGGTCGAGGTGAACACCAGCCACTGGTAGCGGCCGTCGACCAGGCCCTTCACCGAGCGCTCCATCTGCGCCGGGCTGCGCGGCGGCTCGACGGAGATCGTCGGCACCTCCGACGGGATGGCGCCGTGCAGCCGCAGCCGCTCGCTCATCTCGCCCGCCTGGTCCTTGGTGCGCGGCACCAGCACCCGCCAGCCGTACAGCGCGCGGGACTCCCACCAGGACAGCTTGGTCCGGCCGGCAACTGCCTGGCCGACGGTGACCACCAGGTTGCCGGCGATCTCCCCGGCGTCGGCGGCCAGCGAGGCCAGCGTGGTGTCCAACGTGCGCTGGCCG
The DNA here is from genome assembly GCF_054779715.1 of Actinophytocola sediminis. Taxonomy (NCBI): domain Bacteria; kingdom Bacillati; phylum Actinomycetota; class Actinomycetes; order Pseudonocardiales; family Pseudonocardiaceae; genus Actinophytocola; species Actinophytocola sediminis. The sequence continues at coordinate 128,359 of NZ_BAAGXS010000057.1, forward strand.
GAGCCGGTGCCGTCGGCGGTCACCGCGACCGGGGTCTGCGGGGCCAGGCCGTGCTCGCCGAGCGCGGAGGCCGCCTCGGCGAGGTGGCTCGAGCTGGCCAGCAGGACGATCGGGCCGGGCGTGGCCGCGAGGCCCGCCCAGTCCACCTCGCCGCGCACGTCGACCTCGGTGTGCGCCGCGCCGAGCGCGATGCCGGCGTAGGCGGGCACCGCGGTGCCTGGCGACACGCCGGGCACCACGTCGAACGCGGCGCTCGTGCGGGCCACCGCCTGCGCCTCGGCCACCAGTGCGGAGTTGGTCAGTGGGTCGCCGGCAACCAGGCGGATCACCAGGCGACCGGCCTTGGCCTCGGTCACCAGGTCCTTCGCCACGTCGGCCGGGTCGCCGACCGCAGGGCGGACCTCTGCCTTGGCCTGTTCGGTCTGCTCGGCGTCCGCGTCGTCCTCGTCGTGCGCGCTGAGGTCACTGCCGGCCAGCGCCAGCACACCGGGTGGCACGTCCGGATCGGTGACGACGAGCTCGGCCCTGGCGAGGAGCTCCTTGGCGCGGACGGTGAGCAGCCCGGGGTCGCCCGGGCCGGAACCGACGAATGCGATACGACCCGAGCTCTTTCGGGTACGGGTGGTCATGTCTCGGCCGCTTTCTTTAATCAACACGTCTCAGTCGGAACTACGCCTCGGGACCGGACAACACGCCGGCTCCGAGCTCGAGCAGCTCGGCGGCCAACGCACGCCCGAGCTCCTCCCCCGCGGTCAGGTCACCTGTGGCCGAGGCACGCAACAGCTCGACGGCGGTGCCCTCGAGCCCACCGTCGATGGTCCAGTTGACCGCCGCGACCCCGCGCAGCGACAGGCGGTGTACCACCTGGTCGTCCGCGTCGAGATCCTCGACCACATCGGCCAACGCGCCGATCGGCGCACTGCAGCCCGCTTCCAGCGTGGCCAGCATGGCGCGCTCCGCGCCAACCGCCAGCCGGGTACCTTCATCGTCCACAGTGGATCGAAGGAGGTGTTCGGTGTCCATGTCGCTCACCCGGCACTCCACCGCGAGCGCTCCCTGGGCGGGGGCCGGCAGCACCTGGATCGGGTCGAGCACCTCGGTGACCTCGCCCAGCCTGCCGAGCCGGGCGAGCCCGGCCCTGGCCAGCACGACGGCATCCAGCTCGCCGTCGGTGACCTTGCGGATACGGGTGTCCACATTGCCGCGGATCGGCAGGATGGACAGGCCGAGGCCGAGCGCCTGGAGCTGCGCGGCCCGGCGGGGTGAGCCGGTGCCGACGCGGGAGCCGGGTGGCAGCTCGCCGAGCGTCAGCCCGTCCCTGGCCACCAGCGCGTCCCTGGGGTCGGCCCGCAGCGGCACCGCCGCCATCGAGAGCCTCGGGTCGGGCTTGGTCGGCAGGTCCTTGTAGGAGTGCACGGCGACGTCGACGGTGCCGTCGGCGAGCGCGTCGCGCAGCGCCGAGGTGAACACGCCGATGCCGATCTCCGCGATGGGCGCCGACGAGCGGTCGCCCGGGGTCACCACCGTGACGATCTCGACCTTGGCACCGGCCCTGGTCAGCTGGTCGGCGATGGTCCCGGTCTGGGCGAGCGCCAGCGCGCTGCCCCTGGTGCCGATCCGGATCGTGCGGGTCACCGACGCTCACCGTCCGATTTCGCGATCGCGGCCGGCGCGGTGGGGTCGAGCTGGAACAGCTCGCGCAGTGCCTCGGCGTACTCCGCGCCGCCAGGTCCGGAGGCCAGCTCCTTGACCCGCACGGTCGGCGTGTGCAGCAGCTTGTCGACCACCCGGCGCACGGTGTGGGCCAGCTCGCCGCGCACCCCGGCGTCCAGCTCCGGCAGCCGCGAGTCCAGCCGCAGCAGCTCGGCGTCCACCACCTCGGCCGCGCGGCGGCGCAGCGCGGTGATCGTCGGGGTGACCTCGGCGGAGCGCTGGGTGGCGAAGTAGCCGCGCACCTCGTCGGCGACGATCGCGCTGGCCCGCCTGGTGTCCAGGCCGCTTGGCGAGGTGGCGAGCCGGCGCTGCAGGCTCTCCAGGTCGACGATGGTGACGTGCGCGAAGTCAGCGACCGCGGCGGCGACGTCACGAGGCAGGCCGAGGTCGCAGAAGACCAGCGCCCGCGTGCGCCCGGCGACCGCCCGGCCGACCGTCTCGGTGTCGATGACCGTGTCGGACGCGCCGGTGCAGGAGACGACCACGTCGGCGGCGGCGATCTGGCCGGCCAGGTCGCCGAGGCCGACCGCGCTGGCCGGCACGCCCTGCTCACGCTGCAGCTCGGCGAGCCGGGCGCCGGCGCTCTCGGTGCGGTTGGCGACCACGATCTCGCCGATGCCCGCGCGGCGCAGGGCCGCGGCGGCCAGGCCGCCCATCGACCCGGCGCCGACGATCAGCGCGCGGCGGCCGGTGAGCCCGTCGAGCAGCCGGTCGGCGTCGGCGAGTGCCTCGGAGACCACCGAGCCGCCGGCGCGGTCAAGGCCGGTCTCTGAGTGCACCCGCTTGCCGACCCGCAGCGCGCGCTGGATCAGCTCGTGCAGCGTGCGGCCGACGGTGCCGGCCTCGCGGGCGGTGCCGTAGGCGTTGCGCACCTGGCCGAGAATCTGCGACTCGCCGACGACCATCGAGTCCAGTCCGGCGGAGACCGCGAACAGGTGCTCGACGGCGGCGGCCGCGTAGTGCACGTAGAGGTGTTCGTACAGCTGGGCGGCGTCCAGGCCGGAGTGCCGGCCGAGCACGGCCACGATGTCGGCGAGCCCTCCGTGGAAGGCCTGCACGACGGCGTAGACCTCGACCCGGTTGCAGGTGGTCACCATCGTCGCCTCGACGATGTTGTCCCGGCGCAGCAACTCGTCGAGGACCTTGCCCACCTCACCCGCGGGCACCGTTGCGCGCTCCAGCACACGCAGGTCAGCCGACCGATGCGAAAGACCAACAGCGAGCAAACTCATCGACGCACCACCACCCCGTTCGACGCGGCGACCCCATTGACCCGCTGCGCCGGTGTGGCGTTCTCGGCCGGCGCGTGGTCAGCACGCCGGGCGACATGGAAAGACAGGATCTGCAGTTCCACCGCGAGGTCGACCTTGCGCACCTCGACCGTCTCCGGAACCTGGAGCACGACCGGCGCGAAGTTCAGAATGCACTCGACACCGGCTTCGACCAACCGGTCGCACACGGCCTGCGCGGCCGGCGGCGGGGTGGCGATGACGCCGATGGTGACCTCACGGGCCGCGCACACGGCCGAGATGTCGTCTATGTGGGCGACCGGAATTCCCCCGACGGGTACCCCCATCAGGTCAGGGTCGACATCGAACAACGCGGTCACCGGGAACCCTCTGCCTGGGAATCCACCGTAATTGGCGAGTGCGTGTCCGAGATTACCGATCCCGACTACAGCGACGCTCTGCTCGCGCGTGAGCCCGAGCACACGTTCGATCTGGTCGATCAGTACCTCGACCTCGTAGCCGACCCCTCGGGTGCCGTACGAGCCGATGTAGGACAGGTCCTTGCGCAGCTTCGCGGAGTTGACCCCGGCGGCCGCGGACAGCTCCTCGCTGGAGACCGACCCGACGCCCTGTTCCCGCATGCCGGAGAGCACCCGCAGGTAGACCGCGAGCCGGGCGACGGCAGCCTCGGGAATAGCGCGCGCCCGGTCCCGCAACCCGTTGCCGCCGATGGCCGGCATCGGTGTGGTGATCTCGGCCGCGTTCTCGGCGGGCGCGCGGGGTGTTCTACCGGCTGCGTCGGACTGGCCACGCTGCGCCACGCTGATACTCCTCGAAAGACTCGCCCTGGGATGTGCTTACGGTAGCCGCTTGTGAACGCAGGCACAAAGTCCCCGGCCAGGGCCTTTTTCACCGGCTTTCCGCTGGGTTTCCGCCGACGGTCAGGCCCGCACGGTGATCGTGTGCCAGCCGGTCGCGCCATCGGGCGCCGGAGGGGCGAGCGCGTCGGTCTGGGTCTGCCCGTCGCGGTCGGTCGCGCGCACCGCGATCCGGTGCTCGCCGGCCGACAGCTCGACCCGGCACCGCCACATCCGCCAGGTGTTGCGGTCGACCTCGGTGGCCAGCTCGGCGTCCTGCCACCGGCCGCCACCATCATCGATGTCGACGCCCACCTCGACCCGGTCGATGCCGATCGCCGGCGCCCAGGCGACCCCGGCCACGGTCACCGTCGAGCCGGTCGACTCGCCGTCGCGCGGGCTGTCGATCCTCGACTGGGTCTTCACCGGTCCTCGAGCCGACCAGCCGCGCGGCATCCAGTAGCCCTGTTTGGCGGCGAACGTGGTCAGCTCCAGGTCGGTGACCCACTTGGTCGCCGAGACGTACCCGTAGAGGCCGGGCACGACCAGCCGGGCGGGGAAGCCGTGCTCGACCGGGAGCGGCTCGTCGTTCATGCCGATCGCCAGCAGCGCGCCGCGGGCCGGGTCGAGCACCGCGTCCACCGGGCTGCCGGCGGTGAACCCGTCGACGCTGGTGGACAGCAGCTGGTCGGCCTCGGGGCGCACGCCGGCCTCAGTGAGCACCTCGTGCAGCGGGACGCCGATGAAGTTGGCCGTGGACACCAGCGAGCCGCCGACCTCGTTGGACACGCACGCCATCGTGATCGGCCGCTCCACCAGCCGCCGGCCGCGCAGGTCGGCGAAGTCCAGCGTCAGCTCCCGGTCGACCATGCCGTGCACCCGCAGCCGCCAGTCCTGGGCGCTCACCCTGGGCACGGTGAGCGCGGTGTCGATCCGGTAGAAGTCGCGGTTGGCGGTGATGAACGAGGCCGTGCCGGGGAAGTCGGCGCCAGCTGGCAGCCGAGGCGCCCGCTCGGCCACCCGCAGCCTGCCCACCGCGCGCCGGGAGGCCTCCACGTCGACCCGGGAGGCGAGCACCATGCCCAACCCGCCGAGCACGCCGGCGCCGAGCGCCACCCCGCCGGTGACACGCAGGAACCCGCGCCGGTCGTCGCTGGTCGTCCGTTCGGCCCGGCCGTGCAGCAGCCAGAAGACGTACACGCCGACCAGCAGGCTCGCGATCGGCGCGAGGATGCCGAGCTGGCCGAGGTCGGGCCGGCTGACCACGGCCACGAACCCGACCACCCCCAGCCCGGCGGCGATCAGCAGCCCGGGCAGCGCCCGCCGCCGCGACGCCAGCGCGCCGACCAGCACGATGCCGAGCATCACCAGCGTGACGCCGATGAACAGCACCAGCTTGTCCGCGGTGCCGAAGGTGGCCTTGGCCCACTCGGTGACCGGGTGCGGGCTGAGGTCACGTACCCAGTTACCGACCGCGAGGAAGGGCGAGGCCGGCGGGCCGACGAAGCCGGCCACCAGGTGTCCGGCCGCGAGCGCGGCGCCGAGCGCGACCACCGCCACGGCGATCGCCCGGCCACGGCTCAGTTCGGGTTGGTCAGGGTGCACGACTCCACCCTCTGCGCTGGACACCCGTGCCGGCAACCGGATCCGATTACGGAATCCTTACCTGGCCAGTGCCGCGCGCAGCCGTTGCTCCTCGACACGCCAGTAGCCGTGCTCCTCGCCGTCGACGAGGATCACCGGGACGTACTCGCCGTACTCGGCGCGCAGTTCGGGATCGGCGTCGACGTCGGTCACGGTCCACTCGACGTCCAGTTCGGCGCAGATGCGCGCCACCTCGGCCTCGGCCACCTCGCACAGGTGACAACCCTGCCGGGACACCACGGTCACCATCACGCCACGTTACCGCGCAGGCTCGCCCGCCGGACCTTGCCGGTCACCCCGTAGGGCAGGGCGTCGACGAACTCGACGGTGCGCGGGACCTTGAACCTGGCCAGGCCGGCGGTGCAGTGCTCGCGCACGTCGTCCTCGGTCAGCGACGCCCCCGGCGCCAGCACGATCACCGCCTTCACCGACTCACCGGTCCGCTCGTCCGGCACGCCGACGGCCGCGCACTCGGCGACCTCGGCCAGCTCCTCGATGACCCGCTCGACCTCGTTGGGGTAGACGTTGAAGCCGTTGACGATGATCAGGTCGTTGGCCCGGTCGACCAGCCGCAGGTCGCCGTCGGCGTCGAGGTAGCCGACGTCGCCGGTGCGGAACCAGCCGTCATCGTCCGGGCCGTGCGCGCCGTCCGGCCAGTAGCCGCTGAACAGGTTCGGGCCGCGGGCGGCCACCCGGCCGGTCTCCGGCTCGTCGTCGTCGAACCAGCCCTGCTCGTCCTCGTCTGGCACGTCGCCGACCGGACGGCCGTCGGAGTCCACCAACGCCAGCTCGACGCCGGGCAGCGGCCGGCCGACCGAGCCTGGCTTGGCGACCCCGCCGACCAGCGTGGAGGTCAGCACCGGGCCGGTCTCGGTCAGCCCGTAGCCCTCGAACACCGGCAGCCCGGTGGCCGCCGTGATCGCGGCCAGCACCGAGGGCGGCAGCGGCGCGGCGCCCGAGGTCAGCAGCCGCACGGTGGCCATCGCCTCGGCCAGCCGCTCGGCCGGCGCCGCGGCGAAGGCCTGGTACATCGCCGGCACGCCGACCAGCGCGGTCACCCGGTGCTCGGCGCAGGCCGCGAGCGCGCGCTCGACCCCGAAGGTCTCCAGCAGCACGGCGGTCGCGCCGGCCGCGGCCACCTGCAGCAGCCCCGGTCCCAGCCCGTAGGCGTGGAACATCGGCACCGCCAGCAGCACCCGGTCGGTCGAGGTCACCGGCGGCGGGTTCAGCGCCGCGCACTGCTCGACGTTGGACAGCAGCGCCCGGTGGGAGAGCATCACGCCGCGCGGCACCCCCGCGGTGCCCGAGGTGTAACAGAGCACCGCGATGTCCTCGCCGCCGCGCGGCGCGCGCTGGTCGAGGTCGTCGATCTCCGGCGCACCGGCGGTCACGTCGGGGATCGGCAGCACGGTCACGTCCGGCGGTTCGTCGGCCGGACCGGTGACGTAGGCGGCGCCGCTGTCGGCGAGCAACCGGCCGAGTTCGGCGGGCGGGGAGCCGACGCTGGCCGGGACCGCGATGCCGCCCGCGCGCACCACCCCGAACAGCGCCACGACGAACTCCGCGCTGGTCGGCAGCACGATGGCGACCCGATCGCCGGGCACGATCCCGCGCTGCCAGAGAATGGCGGCGAAGGCCGAGGCGGCCCCGTCGACCTGCTGCCAGGTCAGCGTGCGCCCGGTGGCCTGGTCGACCAGCGCGGGTCTGTCCGGGACCCGTGCCGCGGCCTCCGTGACCAGATCGGCGACGTTGCCGGTCAGTGCGTCGATCTTGCGGCCGACCATGGGACCCCTCCGCCCTCGAATGACCCCATCACGTAACTTCCCCGCAGTGTGGCACGACTCACTGGCGTCATGGTCAATGCCCTGACCAGTCTCACCAGGAACCATTACCTACTACGCAGTAACAAGACGTATGCTGCTCAAGGCTCCGGTCGGCGGTGCGGCTGACCGGGAACCGACGAGGGAGAGATCCATGCCGTCCGTACGCCCAGTCCCCCGGGACGCGGCGGGGGCGACGCGCGGTCAGCCGGGTGGCCTCCCGCGTCCGGAACCCGGCGAACCAGACCACGCCGGCTCGTGGGAGCTGGTGCACGCCGCCCAGGACGGCGACAAGTCCGCGTTCGCCGCGCTCTACGACAAGTACGTCGACGTCGTGTTCCGCTACGTGTTGTTCCGGGTCGGCGACCGGGAGCTGGCCGAGGACGTCACCAGCGAGACGTTCCTGCGGGCACTACGGCGGATCTCCTCCATCAGCTACCAGGGCCGCGACGTCGGCGCCTGGTTCGTCACGATCGCCCGTAACCTGGTGCTCGACCACGTGAAGTCCAGCCGCTTCCGGCTCGAGGTGGCCACCGCCGAGGTCGACGACTCCCAGCGGGTCGAGATCGGCCCGGAACAACAGGTGCTGTCCACGCTCACCCGCGCCGCGCTGCTGGAGTGCGTGAGCAAGCTCGGCGACGACCAGCGTGAGTGCATCGTGTTGCGTTTCTTACAGGGACTGTCGGTGGCCGAGACGGCGCAGATCATGGCGCGCAACGAGGGCGCGGTGAAGGCCCTCCAGCACCGGGCCGTGCGCCGATTAGGCCAACTGTTGCCAACGGAGTTGCGGTGAGCCCGAAATCCAGACGTAGAGCCGTAACCGGGACCCAGCCCGCTCGTTCACAACAGGAGATCCTGGATTCGGCTCCAGGAGCAGGACCGGAGCACGATGTGGACACGGGCGGCGAGCACACCGACTACGACGAGACCGTCGTACCGGCACTCGCGGCACTGGTCGGGCTGACACGACCGACGACCGACGAGCGCACTCGCATCCGCGAGCGCGTCCTCGCCGGTCTCGCCGACACCGCCGAGGCGGAGACCGCGCACCCGGTCGCCGTGGCGGAGGACATCGAGCAGGCGCCCGCGAGGGTGGCCACCACGGTGGTGACCGACACCGTCGTCACCTCCACCGATCGAGTGCGGCCCAGGCGTCACCGGGCCGTCTCCGGACGAGTCGCGCGGGCAAGTCGGGGGCCGCGCGGCCGTCGTGGATCGACTCGCGGTGGAGATCGGGACGATCGTCCGGCCAGACCGATGTCCGGCGCGCGGGCCCGCTTCGCCATCGCGGCGGTGGCGGTGCTCGCGCTCGTCGGCTCGCTCGCCGGGATGAGCGTGCTGTTGGCGCGGGACGCGCTGCCCGGCGACGCGCTCTACGGCGTCAAGCGCAGCGCGGAGGCCGCCTCCCTCGGCCTCACCTTCGGCGACGAGTCCAAGGCGCTCAAGCACCTCGACTTCGCCAGCGCGCGGATCAGCGAGCTCGAGACGCTCGCCACGACCTACCCGGACCCGGGCAGCGCGCCGACCGGCTCCTACCTCACCGCGCTCACCGACTTCGACAACGACGCGGCCGCCGGCTCCCGCCAGCTGATCGCGCTCGCCACCCGCGCCGACGGCAGCCAGCTGGAGCTGCTCGGCGCCTGGGCCCGCCAGCACGAGAACCGGCTGGCCGAGATCGACCTGCCGGCGGCGGTACACGCCAGGGAGGCGGCCTCGAGCGCGTTGCTCGGCACGATCGCCACCAGGGCGGACGCGCTGCTGGACCGGATGGACTGCTACCAGATCACCTCCGGTTCGTTCGACGAGGTCGGCGCGCTGCCGGCGACCGGCGCCTGCGAGCGGGTGGCCGGGTCGGGGCCGGCCAGGAACGCGCCGGACCCGAACGCACCGGCGCCGAGCCCGACCTCCGGCGCGGTCGGGCCGACCACCCCGCCGGCCGGTGGCCAGGCCACGCCGACCGAGCAGGTCCCGCCGCTGCTCCCGCTGCCGAGCGTGGCGGGCGTGCTGCCGGGCACCGTGCCGAACCCCGCCGGCGCCGACACCCCGGCCGACGACGACGGGTCGCCGACGATCGAGCTGCCGCTGCCCCTGCCGGGACTCGAGGTGCCACCGCTGTTGCCCGGGCTTCCCGGTATCAGCATCGGTGGTTGATGACCGCAGGACGCGTGCCGACGGCATCGCTACGCTGTCGGGTGGTACAGCTGGTCGAATGCGCGGAGGCGAAGGCGTGTCCCTGTGGCGTGGCCGTGACAGGCAACCCGAGCTCGAACAGCTCGCGACGCTTGCCGGTGAGGCCTCGGCAGAGGCGGCGGTCGCGCTTGAGCGCGCGACCAAGGACGACGTTGTCGAGACCGGCCGGCCGGCACCCCCGGTCGACCTGACCGCGGCCGCGTTCTTCGACGTGGACAACACGATGATGATGGGCGCGTCGATCTTCCACTTCGCGCGGGGAATGGCCGCCCGCAAGTTCTTCACCAGCTCCGATCTGGCCAAGTTCGCGCTGCAGCAGGTGATGTTCCGCGTCGGCGGCCGGGAGACCCACGACGGCATCCGCAACGCGCGGGAGTCCGGGCTGTCCTTCGTCGCCGGCCACTCGGTCGCCGAGCTCACCGCGCTCGGCGAGGAGATCTACGACGAGCTGATGGCCGACAAGATCTGGCCGGGCACGCGCGCGCTGGCCCAGATGCACCTCGACGCCGGGCAGCGGGTCTGGCTGGTCACCGCCACCCCGGTCGACCTGGCGACGATCATCGCCAGGCGGCTCGGGCTGACCGGCGCGCTGGGCACCGTGCTGGAGAGCGCCGAGGGCGTCTACACCGGCCGGCTGGTCGGCGAGATGCTGCACGGCCCGGCCAAGGCGCACGCGGTCCGCGCGCTGGCCGCGCGCGAGGGCCTGAACCTGCGCCGGTGCACGGCCTACTCCGACTCGGCCAACGACGTGCCGATGCTGTCGGTGGCCGGCACCGCGGTGGCGGTCAACCCGGACGGCAGCCTGCGCGAGACCGCCCGCAAACGTGGCTGGGAGATCCGCGACTTCCGCACCGGCCGCAAGGCCGCCAAGATCGGCGTGCCCTCGGTGCTCGGCGCCGGCGCACTGGCCGGCGCGGTGGCCGCCGGCCTCGCCTACCGCCGCCGCGACCGGCTGATCTAACTGCCCTGAATGCCCCATTCAGGGCGTTGAACGTCGCCAATGCCCCATTCAGGGCTTTTCACAGTCTCCGCCGAAGACCGAGGCGCGCCCGGCCACCAGCTGGTCCAGGGTGTCCTGGATGGTGTCGCGCACGGTGGCGGCGAGGTCCATGACCATGGCCTGGTCGTCGGCCGCGGCCGGCGCGGCCAGGTCGGTGCGCACCGGCTCGCCGAAGTGGATGTGCCACTTGGTCGGAAGCGGGATCGCGCCGAGCGGGCCGAGCAGCGGGAACAGCGGGGTCACCGGGAAGTAGGGCAGCCCGAGCAGCTTGGCCAGCGGCTTGATGTCGGCGATCTTCGGGTAGATCTCCTCGGCGCCGACGATCGAGCACGGGATGATCGGCACGCCGGCGCGCAGTGCTGTGGTGACGAAGCCGCCCCGGCCGAAGCGCTGCAGCCGGTACCGGTCGCGGAACGACTTGCCGATGCCCTTGAAGCCCTCCGGCCACACCCCGACAATCTCCCCGGCGCGCAGCAGGCGCTCCGCGTCCGCGCCGCAGGCCAGGGTCTGGCCGGACTTGCGGGCGAGGCTGCCGAGCACCGGGATGCGGAACACCAGGTCGGCGCCGAGCATCCGCAGGTGCCGGCCCTCCGGGTGGTGGTCGTGCACCGCGATCGCGGTCATCAGCGCGTCCCACGGCAGCGTGCCGGAGTGGTTGGCCACCACCAGCGCGCCGGTGCCGGCGGGCAGCGTGCCGGTCACGGTCACCCGGAACCAGTTCTCGTAGACCGCGCGCAGTGGCGGCATGAGCAGCGTGTCGGTCAGCTCCGAGTCGAAGCCGAAGTCGTCCACCGGGTACTCGCCGGTCAGCCGGTGGCGCAGGAAGGTGGCCAGGTCGGGCGGCCGGTGGCGGTGGCGTAACGCGGTGACCGGGGCCGGCGGGCCGGTGACCGGGGCGGTGATCGGGGCCGGGCGGACGTGCACCGCAGAGCCGTCGACCGCCCGCCTCGGCAGCGGGATGATCTGTGCCTCAGCCACCGGTGGCCCCCGTTCGCGCGTACAGGTAGTCGTCGAAGGCGGCTGCGGTCGACCAGCTCGGGGTGTACCCGAACGTGGTCTTGAGCCGGGTCGTGTCGATCACCCGGCCGTAGCTGAGCAGCCGGGCCAGGCCGGGGGACAGCTCGGCGCGCGCGAGCCTGGCCGCGGCCGGCACCGCCGCGCGGGGCATCGGCAGCGACACCCGGCCCGCCCGGCGGATGGCCTGGGAGAGCAGCAGCACGCCGTCCCCGCCGACGTTGAACACGCCCGGCAGGTCGTGGGTGGTGGCCCGGCGCAGCACGGCGACCGCGTCGCCGGGGTGGAGCACCTGCACCCTGGCGTCGAAGCCGATCACGGTCGGCACCACGGGCATGGCGAAGTAGCGGCCGAGCGCGGTGTCCGTGCCGGAGCCGAGCAACTCGGCCAGCCGGACGGTGGTCACCGTGACCTCGGGCCGGCGGCGGGCGAAGCCGTCCACGTAGTGCTCGAGCTCGACCGCGTGGCCCTTGGCGGCGCCGTCCCGCTCGGTGAACACCGCGGGCGAGGTGGGGGACGCGCCGTAGACCTCGGCGGTGGAGCGGTGCACGAGCTTGCGCACGCTCGCCGCGCGCTGGCAGCCGGCGAGCAGCCGCATGGTGGCGACCAGGTCGCGGTCGCGGGCGGCGGGGTCGGCGGGCCGGGCCGCGGCGTGCACCACGGTGTCGACGCCGGCCGCGCGCAGCAGGCTGGGGACCAGTGGGCCGCCGAGATCGGCGGTGACCAGCTCCACCCGCTCGGGCAGCGGGGTGCGCGGGAGGTGGGTGTCCACGCCGATGACCCTGGCGATGCCAGGTTCGGTGGCGAGTGCGGCGGCCAACCGGCCACCGAGATGACCGGCGACACCGGTCACGAGAACGACTTCGGGCGCCATGCGACTCCGTTGAATCGAGCGGAGAGGAGAGAGGACGGCCCGGCTACCACGATGGGCGGGCCACCCGCGACTCTACCGGTCGATCGTGATCGAATCGTCGCTGGCAACGCGTAGTTAACGCAGCTCACAAGGCTTGTTCGCGGATGTCACCTGAATGACGCAACGGCGGCATCCGCGAACGTGCCGTGAGTTACTTCTTCAACTTCCGACGCTGAACTCGCGTCTTCCGCAGCAGCTTGCGGTGCTTCTTCTTCGACATGCGCTTGCGGCGCTTCTTGATGACCGAGCCCATGCGGATCCTTCACTGTAGTCGGTGATCGATCTTGCCTGGGGCGGCAACGACCACTCGACCATCAGGTCACGGACGTGCTCATAAAACCAGGCACAACGGTCGCCAAGGTTACCCGCCGGGTGCGAGCGCCTGGCGACCGGCTCTATCCAGCGTCGAAATACGCGCTGCGCAGGTAGTCGTCGACCGCCTTCTCCGGTACCCGGAAGGACTTGCCGACCCGCACCGCGGGTAGTTCGCCGTTGTGCACCAAGCGGTACACGGTCATCTTCGACACCCGCATCACCGTCGCCACCTCGGCGACGGTCAGGAACTTCACCTGTGCGAGCACTGGATGTTCAGGACCGTTCGTGTTCGCCGGCATGCTTCACCAGCCCTTCGACACGCGTCGCGCCGCTCGGCTTCCCCACCGGCGGTATCGACACGCACGTGCTTCACCCGAGGGTAGCGGGACTGGTGTGACAGATGCGACGCCGTGGACGATTTTTTGCGCCTTAGTCAGGTTGGTGGGCATTACCCAGTTCCTGAGAGCGGTCTCGGGCGGCCTCGATCGCGGCCAACAGGGCCGCCCGCACGCCGTGGTTCTCCAGCTCGCGGATCGCCATGATCGTCGTGCCGGCGGGCGAGGTGACCGCCTCCCGCAGGGTGACCGGGTGTTCTCCGGTCTTGGCCAGCATCGCGGCCGCGCCGACGGCCGACTGGATGATCAGCTTCTCGGCCACCGTCCTTGGCAGGCCGAGCAGGATGCCCGCGTCGATCATGGCCTCGACCAGGTAGAAGAAATAGGCCGGGCCGGAGCCGGACAGCGCGGTCACCGCGTCCTGCTGCGACTCCGGCACCCGCACGACCAGGCCGACGGTGCCCAGCACCTGCTCCACCACCGCCAGGTGCTCGGCGGTGGCGTGCCGACCCGGCGAGATGGCGCTCATCGCCTCGCCGACCACCATCGGCGTGTTCGGCATGACCCGCACGACCGGCACGCCGTCGGGCAGCCGACGCTCGTACAGCGAGGTCGGCAGCCCGGCGCACAGCGACACCACGAGCGTGTCCCGGTCGACCGCCGGCGCCAGCTCGTCCAGCACCGGATCGATGTCCTGCGGCTTGACCGCGACGACGAGCACCCCCGCCTCCTTGGCCGCGGTGGGCACGTCGACGCCACGGATGCCGTAGCGGGTGGTCAGCTCGGCCGACCGCTCCGGGTACCGCTCGGTGAACATGAGCTCGTCGGGCCGCCGGCCACCGGCCAGCAGACCCGACAGCAGCGCCTCACCGATCTTGCCGGCACCAAGGACCGCGATGGCCGGCTTGTCCGCATCAGTCATGCCGGTCAGCCTCCCACGACCCCGGCCGCCCTCGGTCCCTACGTCGCCTTGGCCGACAGCGCGAGCTGGCGCGCCTGACAGATCAGCCTGCCGGTCGCGTCGACCACCGTGGCGTCGGAGTCGAACCACGGTCCGTGCACGGCCTTGCAGTCCATCTGCACCCGCAGCCAGCCGGGAGCCGGCCGGGAGCGCAGCAACGCCGTCAGCTGCACCGTCGGCGACCAGCCGAACCGCCCGAGGTTGAACGTCACCGGCATCGAGATGTCCCCCGCCAGCAGCGCGAACATGGTGTCCACCTGATCGCCGCGCGGGCGGACCCATAACCGCAGCCGGGGCGGGTCGCCGACATGGCCGTGCAGGAAGCCGGCCCCGTTGGGGTCGAGCCGCACGTCACAACCCTCGATCAGCCGGAACACCGAGGCCATCGGCAGCGTGGCCAGGTCGACCGCGTTGCCCGGCGGCTCCGCCGGCTGGTTGGGCAGATCGGTCCAGGCCGCTCGTTCCCGGGGCAGCCGGCCGGTGGTCACCACCCCCTCCACGCACGGCTGCCCGCGTTGTTCGAGGTGGACCGAGACCACGGTCGCCTGCCGGCCCGCCTTGCGCACGTCGGTACGCAGCAGCACTGGTCCGACCTCTGGGGCACGGAGGTACTGGGCGCTGACCGCCAGCGGGTCGGTGCCGGGGGCGCCGGCACCCGCCGCCCCCACCGCCGCTCTGGCCAGCAGCGCGAGCAGGTATCCCCCATGCGGCTTGCCGCCGACCGTCCACGCACTGCCGAGGTCCGCGGTGAAGGTGCCGTCTCCGAGCGAGCGGACCTTCGTTGACGCGGTGAACGGGCCGACGGTTGAACCGGGCCCGCCGCGGGCATCGCCCGCAAGACTGCTCATGATTATTAGCCTGCCACGTGAGGTTGAGCTTGATCAGATCGCGTCGGGGCGAACCCGTCAGGAGCGGGATGTCAAGGCGCGCAAGAAGAACGCCGTATTCGCCGGACGCTCGGCCAGTCGACGCATGAGGTAGCCGTACCACCGCTCTCCGTAGGGCACGTACACCCGCACCGTGTGTCCGAGCTCGGCCAGCCGCCGTTGCTCCTCCGGCCGGATGCCGTACAGCATCTGGAATTCGAAGCTGCCCGGTTTCCGGCCGTGATACGCCGCTCTGGCGTCCACGATCGGCACCAGCCGGGGATCATGGGTGGCGAACATCGGGTAACCATCGCCGGCCAGCAGCACGTTCAGACATCGGACGTAACTCTGGTTGACCTCGTGCCGGTCCTGGTAGGCCGCCTCGGCCGGCTCGGCGTACGCGCCCTTGCACAGGCGCACCCGCGAGCCGTCCCCCGCCAGCCGGGCGCAGTCCTCGACCGTGCGGCGCAGGTAGGCCTGCAGCACCGCGCCCACGCTGGGCCAGGTGCGACGCAGTTCGGCCAGCACCCGCAGGGTCGAGTCGGTGGTGGTGTGGTCCTCCATGTCGAGCGTCACCGTGGTGCCGCTCGCCCGCGCCGCGGTACAGATCCGCGACGCGTTGGTCAGCGCCAGCCGCTCGTCGAGCAGTTGGCCGACCGCGGTCAGCTTGACGCTGACCTCGGCCTGCCCGGCGAGTCCCGCCGCGCTCAGCGCGTCGAGCAACTCCAGGTAGGCCCGCACGGTCTGATCGGCGAGGTCCTCGTCTGTGGTGTCCTCGCCCAGATAATCCAACGTCACCGTCAGGCCGCGATCCACCAGCCGTCTGGTCACGTCGATCGCCGCTTCGGTGGACTCCCCGGCGACGAACCGGCGGACCACGTCACGGCTGACGGGTGCGGCCGCGACGGCACGACGGATCACGTCGTTGCCGGCCGCGGCGAGGATCAAGCTACGTAGCGGGTTCACGAACGCTCCCATTCCACGCACACCGGGCTACCCGCCCCATCCGACGGGTGCCTCGTCGCGTGACTCTACGTTGCGCCGGGCGCGGTCGTCCTGCTGTCGATACCTATTGGCCGACAGCGTGACCGGCAGTATGACCGTGCGCTACTGACCGAGATGCAATCTGGCGAAGCGCAACGCCTCGGCCAGGTCCTTGACCCGGTCTGCCTTGCCGCGCGCCCGCCTGGTGTTGATCTCCACCACGACCTGCCCGATCCCGGTCCGCGCCACCAGCTCGCACAGCGTGGCGCACGGCTGCCCGCCCCGGCCTGGAACCAGGTGCTCGTCGCGGGGCACGCCGGAGCCGTCGGCCAGGTGCAGGTGGGTCAGCCCGGCGCCCATCCGCTCGGCGAGGGCCAGCGCGTCGGTGCCGGCGGCGGCGGTGTGCGACAGGTCGAGGGTGTAGTTGCGGTAGCCGACGTCGGTGGGGTCGATCGAGGGGTGGAAGGCGGACACGGTGCCGCCGAACCGGCGCACCGGGAACATGTTCTCCACCGCGATCGCCACCCCGCTCGCGTCCTCGAGGGTGGCGACCTGCTCGGCGAAGCCCTCGGCGTAGCGCTTCTGCCAGCGGAACGGCGGGTGGATGACCACGGTCCGCGCGCCGAGCTCCTGCGCGGCCTCGACCGACATGCGCAGCCGTTCCTCCGGCTTCGGCGACCAGACCCGCTGGGTGATCAGCAGACAGGGCGCGTGCACGGCCAGCACCGGCACCCCGGTCTGGGCCGACCGGCGGCGCAGCGCGGCCGGGTCCTGGCTGATCTGGTCGGCCCAGACCATCACCTCGACGCCGTCGTAGCCGAGGTCGGCGGCCAGGTGGAACGCGGAGGTCGCCGACTGGGGCCAGACCGACGCGGTCGACAGGCCAACCCTGATCCGCCCGGTCACGGCCAGGTCAGCGATTCAGCAGCAGCAGGGCCGCCGGGGACACGGTCGCGAGCAGGCCGACGAGTACCGCGTACACCGTGGTCTGCAGATCCTCGGCCTTGCGGATCTTCCGCACGATGAACACCATGCCGGCGATCACCGCGAGCGCGACCACCAGCGCGGCCTGCGGGAGCGCGCCCCACATCCAGTTGAAGCCCAGCCACACCGCGGCGCCGCCGAGCACACCGGCCGCGAGCTGGCCGGCCATCACCAGCCACTCGCGGGCCGCCGAGCGGGGCTCGCGCTCGCCGTCCAGCTCGTCCAGCTCGCGGGCGAGGTCCTCGTCCAGGTCGCCGTCGAGGTCCCGGTCGAGGTCGCCGTAGGCGCGGTCGCCGTCCTCGACCCGGTCCCCTGGGTCGAAGCCCTGGTTGAAGCCGGTGTCGAACGGCTTGTCCACGCCGGACTGGTAGCCGCTGTCGTAGTCGGTGCGGTAGCCGGTGCCGTAGTCGCCGCCCGCGTAGTCGTCGTCCGGGTCGAAATCCCGGCTGTCCCGGTCGGGGACCCGTGGCTGGGGTCCGGACTGGAACTGGTCGCGCTGCGGGGGATACACCGGCGGCGTGAGTTGGGTGCGGCTGTCCTGCCCGGGATGGCGCTGGTCGGCCGGCTCCATCGACGGATAGGTCGGAACCCGGGGCAGTTCCTCGGTCATCGGCTCGGGCGGCGGCGGGGCCTTGGCCGAGGACGCTGGCGGCATCGTCTGGGTCGGCGGCGGGTCGCCGTCCAGCCGCGACCGCAGCGACGGGCCGACACCGGTGCGCTGGCCGGGCGGCTGGCCCGGTGGTGGCTTGCGCAGCTGCTGGGATGGCTGCTGACGGGGTGGCGCTGGCAGCTGCTGGGACGGTTGGGGCAGCTGTTGGGATGGCTGCTGGCGGCGCGGCGGCGGCTCCTGGCCCCGGCGCGTGGCTGGCGGGGGTGCCTGGCGGTCGCGGCGCGGCAGGTCGGCCGGCGGGCCGACCACCGGCAGCCTGCTGGAGGACGGCGGGCCGACGACGGGCAGCCTGCTGGAGGAGGGTGGGCCGGTCACCGGGGGCGTGGCCACGGTCGGCGGCCCGGCCGACGGCGGCGGCGGTGGCTGACGACGGCGGGGCGGCGGCTCGACCGGACGCTGGAAGTCGGTGCGGTTGGCCCGGTGTGAGGTGCGCGTGGGCGAGGGGGTGTCGTCCCGGATGACCGGCATCTCGCCGCTCTCCGACATCACCCGTTCGATGATCGCCTGCGCGCCGGTGTCCTCGACATCGTCGGCGCGCCGACGGCGGCGTCGGGGCGCGTTTCCCCCCGACTCCTGACCGTACTTGGCGAGCAACTCAGCGACGGTGCGCTGGGTCGGCTCGGGTCCGCCTTCGTGACTCATTGACTCCACCGTGCCCGGAGACGGGCGTATCGTCCAGCGAATCGGCTTTCGTCGACTCGCACAGCCAACATTATGGGCATCAGGAATCCTCGCCGTTGGTCCGGTCCAGCCGCCGCAGGATGACACCTTCGCGCAGTGCCCACGGGCAGATCTCCAGCTCTGACACACCGATCGCGCTCATCGTGGCCTGCGCCACCAGCGCACCGGCCACCAACTGCGGGGCCCGCCGCTGGCTGACCCCCTCCAGTTCGGCCAGGTCGGCGGCGGACATCCGGGTGATGAACGCGATCAGCTGCCGCAGACCCGTCTCGGTGAGCACCCGGCGCGTGCGCAGCCCGGCCGAGGACGGCGCCGCCCCGGTCAGCCGTGCGAGCGACCGGAACGTCTTCGAGGTGCCGACCACGCGGTCCGGTGCGCCCTGCTTGGCCAACTTCTTCGCCACCGGGGCGAGTTGGTCGGTCAGCCACCGGGCGGTGGCGGTCACTTCGTCGCGGGTCGGCGGGTCGCCGGTGAACCGCTGCCGGGTGAGCCTACCCGCGCCGAGCGGCAGCGACCGGGCGAAGTCGGGTTCCTCGTCGACGCCGCTGGCGATCTCCAGCGAGCCGCCGCCGATGTCGAGCACCAGCAGCCGGCCGGCTGACCAGCCATACCAGCGGCGGGCGGCGAGGAAGGTGAGCCGCGCCTCGGCGTCTCCCGGCAGCACCGCGAGCTCGACGCCGGTCTCCTCGTGTACCCGGGCCAGCACGTCGGCGGCGTTGTGCGCGTCGCGCACCGCGGAGGTGGCGAAGGCCAGCAGGTCCTCGCAGCCCAGGTCGCTGGCCGACTTGCGCGCCGCGGCGACCGCCTCGACCAGGTCGTCGGCGCCGTTGGCCGACAGGCCACCATCGGGGGTCATTCGTTCGGCGAGTCGCAGTATGGAACGCTGTGAGCTGGCGGGCATCGGGTGCGCGCCGCGGTGCGCATCCACGACGAGTAGGTGGACGGTGTTGGAACCGACGTCTAACACCCCGAGGCGCACAGGGCGCTAGGTTACCGGTAGGTCGCGATCCGGGAAGCCTTTCCTCACGATTCGAACTTGTACCCGAGCCCACGCACGGTCACCAGGTGGCGGGGCGAGGCGGGGTCCGGCTCGATCTTCGAGCGCAGCCGCTTGACGTGCACGTCCAGGGTCTTGGTGTCGCCGACGTAGTCCGCGCCCCAGACCCGGTCGATCAGCTGACCGCGGGTGAGCACCCGGCCAACGTTGCGCAACAGGTACTCGAGCAGGTCGAACTCCTTGAGCGGCAGCGCGATCTCGGTGCCGTCGACGGTCACCACGTGCCGCTCGACGTCCATCCGCACCGGTCCGGCGGCCAGCACCTGGGGCAACAGCTCCCCGTCACCCGGCTCGCCGCCCCGGCGCAGCACCGCGCGCACCCTGGCGATCAGCTCACGCGCGGAGTACGGCTTGGTGACGTAGTCGTCGGCGCCGATCTCCAGGCCGACGACCTTGTCGATCTCGCTGTCCCGCGCGGTCACCATGATCACCGGCACGGTGGAGCGCTGGCGCAGCGCCCGGCACACGTCGGTGCCGCTCATCCCGGGCAGCATCAGGTCCAGCAGCACGATGTCGGCGCCGTTGCGGTCGAACTCCTCCAGCGCCTGCTGGCCGGTGCTCGCCACCGCCGCGGTGAACCCCTCCTTGCGCAGCAGGAAGGCGAGCGGGTCGGCGAAGGACTCCTCGTCCTCCACGATCAGCACCCTGGTCACGGCTGTCCTCCATCTGTGGAAACGTCCTTGGACCCGTTGTGGGCCGGGATTCGCAACGTGAACGTGGAGCCGGTGCCCGGGCGGCTCCAGAGTTTGACCTCGCCGCCGTGGTTGGCCGCGACGTGTTTGACGATCGCGAGGCCCAGCCCGGTGCCGCCGGTGGCCCGTGACCGCGCCTTGTCGAGGCGATAGAACCGCTCGAACACGCGTTGCTGTTCGTCGGGGGGGATGCCGATGCCGCGGTCGGTCACCGCGATCTCGACATAGCGGCCGACCTGGCGACGGCTTATCGACACCGGGCTGCCCGGGGTCGAGTAGGAGACCGCGTTCTCCAGCAGGTTGGCGAGCGCGGTGACCAGCAGGGTCCGGTCGCCCTCGACGAGCAGGCCGCCGTCGGGGTCGGTGGCGATGTCGATGCCGGTGGACTCCATGGCCAGCTGGGAGCGCGACAGCGCGTCGCGCACGACGCCGTCGACCTCGACCACGTTCAGCTCCGGCAGGCGCTCGGCGCCCTGTAGCCGCGACAGCGCGATCAGCTCGGTGACCAGCGTGCCGAGGCGGGTGGCCTCGCGCAGGATCTTGCCGGTGAACCGGCGGACCGCCTCGGCGTCGTCCGCGGCGTCCAGCACGGCCTCGGCGAGCAGGGCCATCGCGCCGACCGGGGTCTTGAGCTCGTGGCTGACGTTGGCGACGAAGTCCCGGCGGGTGGCCTCCAGGCGCACCGCCTCGGACTCGTCGGCGGCGTCCACGGCGAGGAACCCGTCGCCAAGTGGCCGGACCTCGCCGCGGACCGCCTCCGGGCCCCGGCCGAACGCGGCGGTGCGGTCGACCAGCGGCAGCTCGATCTCGACCGGCTCGCCGGTCTCCAGGACCAGCTCGGCGGCCTTCTTCGTGCTGGTGTCCACCCGCCGGTTGCGCACCACACCGAGCTCGATGGCGCGCGGGTTGTGCTGCACCACGTCGCCGAACTCGTTGAGGATGACGATCGCGTTGTGCGATGACTGGAACATCCGGCCGACCAGCACGGAGATGCTCGGGCCCTGTGGAGCGCGCTCGGCGGGCCGGTGGCGTAGCCGGGCCACCCAGAAGCCGAGGATGAGGCCGAGCAGCAGCGCACCGGCCGCCAGCAGTGTCCAGACCAGATCGGTCACGTCCCGAATCGTAAGCAGGTCAGGGGTGCCGCCGACCAGTCAAAGGGGGCCTCTGGTGATTGTCCCGACACCAAAGGCGTCGATATTTGCTCACCAGAAAGCCGCAGTTCACCTGATCGTGTCCAACTGGGCCAGTTGGTCGTCGGTGAGTCGCAGCGCGGCGGCGGCGACGTTCTCCTCGAGGTGGGTCGGATCGCCGGTGCCGGGGATGGCGAGCACGTTCGGCCCCCGGTGCAGCGTCCACGCCAGCCGGATCTGGGCGGGGGTCGCGCCGTGCGCCTCGGCCACCTCGGCCACGACCGCGTCACCCTCGGCTTCGGCCACCGGGCCGGCCGGGCCGCCGCCGATGGCGAAGAACGGCACGAAGGCCACGCCGCGCTCGGCGCACAGCTCGACCAGCGCGTCGTCCTCGCGGCGGGTGGTCAGCCCGTACTGGTTCTGCACGCAGACCACGGGCGCGATCGCCAGCGCCTCCTCGAGGTGCTCCGCACTGATGTTGGAGATGCCGAGGTTGCGGATCAGGCCCTGCTCGCGCAGCTCGGCGAGCGCGCCGAACTGGTCGGCGAGCGATCCGGTGCCGCGGTCGAGCGCCTCGCCGATCCGCAGGTTGACCACGTCGAGGTGGTCAAGGCCGAGCTGGCGGATGTTCTCCTCGACCTGGCCGCGCAGCTGGGCCGGGGTGGCTGGCGGCAGCCAACCGCCGGACGGGTCGCGGCCGGGGCCGACCTTGGTGGTGATCACCAGGTCGTCCGGGTACGGCGCGAGGGCGGTGTTGATCAGCTCGTTGGCGTTGCGGTGGGCGGTGAAGTAGAAGGCGGCGGTGTCGATGTGGTTGACGCCGAGGTCGACGGCCCGGCGGAGCACGGCGATGGCGGGCTCCCGAGGCCGTTCGGCGTGGTCCGGGCCGCCCATGGGCAGCCGCATGGCGCCGAAGCCGAGCCGGTTGACGGTGCGGTCGCCGAGCTGCCAGGTGCCGGCGGCCGCGGCGGTGATGGTGGAGGTCATGTCATCCAGCCTGCGCAGGCTGCGATTCGGCCGCCACCGATGGCAACTTGCTGCCGGTAGTGGCCGAATGGTTGCGCGCGGAGAAGACTTGCGGCATGGAGCTGACCGGGCAGGTCGCGGTGGTCCGCGGCGAGGAGGAGCTGTTCGCGCGGACCGCGCACCTGTTCGCGGCCGCCACGGAGATCAACTGTGCGGCCAACGACCTGAGCACCTGGGTCGCCACCCGCCGGTTTCCCGGGCCGGGCAGCGTCGCCGACGAGCACATGGCCGGGTTGCGGTCGGGCCGGCTGCGGGTCCGCAAGATCTACCGGCCGAGTGTGGTGCTCGACCCGAGGTCGGCAAGGCACCTGGCGGCGCGGCGCGCGGCCGGGGCCGACATCCGGATCACGCCGGACGAGATCAACGAGACGATCATCCTCGACCGGCGGATCGTGATCCTGGCCGGCGACTCGACGGGCGGGGAGCGCAGCTACAGCGTGATCCCGCTGCCGGAGGTCGTGCAGGGGGTGGTGTCGCTGTTCGAGGCGGCCTGGCGGGGCGCGACCGAGCTGGCGGTCTACGACGCGCAGACCGCCGAGCTGCGCCTGCTGGCGCCCAGGGTGCTGGAGTTCCTGGCCGCCGGCTGCAAGGACGAGACCGCCGCCCGCGCGCTGAACCTCGGCGTACGCACCTACCGCCGCCGAGTGGCCGAACTCATGACCGCCCTGGGCGCCAACTCCCGCTTCCAGGCCGGCATCCGCGCCCGCGAACTAGGCCTGGTCTGACCCTCCTCCCGCTCCCGGTTCAACGCCCTGAATGCCCCATTCAGGACGTTGAGCGTCACCAATGCCCCATTCAGGGCATTGCAGCCGGGGGTGGGGGGGTGGCGGGGTTAGCGGCCTTGGGCGGCTACGGCGGCGGCGGCTTTGGCGGCGGTTTCGGGGTCGAGGTACTCGCCGCCGGGGGTGCGGGGGGTGAGGTCCTCGGTCAGGTCGTAGCGCAGGGGGATGCCGGTGGGGATGTTGAGGCCGGCGATGTCCGCGTCGGAGACGCCGTCCAGGTGCTTGACCAGCGCGCGCAGCGAGTTGCCGTGCGCGGCGAGCAGCACCGTGCGGCCGGCGCGCAGGTCGGGCACGACCTCGGCCTCCCAGTACGGCAGCATCCGCGCGACCACGTCCTTGAGGCACTCGGTCCTCGGCGCGGCCTCGCCCAGCCCGGCGTACCGGGCCTCGGCGTCCTGGCTGTACTCGCTGCCGAGCTCGATCGGCGGCGGCGGGGTGTCGTAGGACCGGCGCCAGCGCATGAACTGCTCCTCGCCGAACTCCGCGAGGGTCTGCTTCTTGTTCTTGCCCTGCAGCGCGCCGTAGTGGCGCTCGTTGAGCCGCCAGTCGCGCTTCACCGGGATCCAGTGCCGGTCCGCGGCGTCCAGGGCGACGTTCGCGGTGGTGATCGCGCGGCGCAGCAACGAGGTGTGCACGACATCGGGGAGCAGGCCGGCGTCGAGGAGCAGCTCGCCACCGCGCCGGGCCTCGGTCATCCCCTTGTCCGAAAGGGGCACGTCCACCCAACCGGTGAACAGGTTCTCCGCGTTCCAGGTGCTCTCCCCGTGGCGAAGCAGCACGAGGGTTCCGATGGGGTGCATCGATCCAGCCATGTCAGAAAGCGTGCCAGATGCAGCAAGAGCAAGCACTACCACCCATTCGGAGGAGCACAGGGGGCCGAATACACGCCCAGTTGCCTTTCAACGGAGTACCGTGACTGAAAAGTTACCTACGGAACGCGATTAACTTCTCGCCAGATATGCCGTGGCCTTGTGTAACCGCCCGACTTCTGACAGGTTGACACCCGCCCTACCGGATCAGCTCCCACGCACTCCCTGATCCGAGAGGGCAGCAGTACGGCTCGTCTCCCCTGCCGAGCCGTACCCCGCCCGGAATCCCAGGGTGCCCCCCGCCTCAGGGCTCCGACGCGGCGGGAACCCACGCGGCGCGGCTCGAGATCGCGACTCCCCCCTCGCTCGAGCCGCGCCGCGATCCCCCCGGTGTTGTCGGGGGCGGATGAATTCCCAGTCGCAATGCGCTAGCTGTCGTCCTTGCTCGGGATCAGCAGGTGCTCGAAGGCCCGTAGGTTCGCCAGCGACTCACCGCGCGACACCCGCCACTCGTACTCCCGCTGGATCGACGTGGCGAAACCCAGCTCAAGCAGGGTGTTGAAGTCCCCGTCGGCCGCCTCGAGCACCTGACCGAGAATTCGGTCCAGCTCGTCGGGCGTGACCGCGTGCGGCGACAGCCGGCCGACCAGGTAGATGTCCCCGACCTGGTCGATCGTGTAGTGCACGCCGTAGAGCTTCGCGTTGCGGCGCAACAGGAAGCGGTAGACCTCGGCGAACGCCTCGTCCGGCCGCCGGCAGACGAACGCCTCGACCACCAGCGCGTGCTGGCCAAGCTGCAACCAGCAGTTGGTCTGCAGCTTCTTGGTGCCCGGCAGCGTCACGAAGAACCGGCCCGGGGCCGGGTGGTCGTAGACCAACTCCCGCTCGTCCAGTGTGGACATGATCATATTGTCGAGATCGGTCACAGCCGTCACACTGCCACGTCCGCCGAGGCCAACGCGCGACGGAAGGCGCCGTCGGCCTCGACGTAGCCGGCGACCAACGCGTCGGTCGTGCGCTCCCAGGAGAACTCGTTCGCGTGCGCCACCGCGCCCGCCGACAACCGCGCCAACAGCCGGGGATAGGTCACCACCCGGCGCAGCGACTCGGCCCACCGCGCCGGCTCGTGCCCGGCGACGAGCATCCCGGAGGTCATGTGCGCGACCGCGACCGGCAGGCCGCCGACCGCGGCGGCCACCACCGGCGTGCCGCACGCCTGGGCCTCCAGGGCGACCAGCCCGAAGGACTCGTTGTGGCTGGGCACCGCGACCACGTCCGCCGCCCGGTACACCTCGACCAGCGCGGCGCCCCGGCGCGGCGGCAGGAAGCGGACGACATCGGCGATCCCGAGCTCGGCGGCCAGCTCGTGCAACGAGGTCGGCGCCTCCAGCCCGGTGCCCGACGGGCCGCCGGCCACGACCACCACCAGCCGCGAACGCGGCACCGCCCCGGTGGCGATCAGCTCGGCGGCCGCGCGTAACAGCACGTCCGGCGCCTTGAGCGGCTGGATCCGGCCGACGAACGCGAGCACCACGGCCTCCGGTGCGATCCCCAGCGCGGCCCTGGCCGCGGCCTGGTCGCCGGGGCGGAACAGGTCAAGATCCACCCCGGGGGCCACCGTGTTGACCTTCGCCGGCGCGGCGTCGTAGAGGTCGACCAGCTCCGCGGCCTCGACCGCGGTGTTCGCGATCAGCTGGTCGGCCTGGTCGACCACCTGCTGCTCGCCGATCTCCCTGGTCCTCGGCTCCGGCACGTCACCGTCCGCGAGCGCGGCGTTCTTGACTTTCGCCAACGTATGCGCTGAGTGCACCAGCGGCACCCCCCACCGGTCCCGCACCAGCCAGCCGACCTGCCCGGACAGCCAGTAGTGGGAGTGCACGAGGTCGTAGTAGCCGGGCTCGTGGCGCGCCTCTGCCCGCTGCACGCCCGCGGTGAACGCGCACAGCTGGGCGGGCAGTTCCTCCTTGCCGAGGCCCTCAAACGGACCGGCGTGTACGTGCCGCACCAACACCCCGGGCGCCAACTCGGCCACCGGCGGCAGCTCCGAGGAGGTCGCGCGGGTGAAGACCTCGACCGCGATGCCCCGCCTGGCCATCCTGGTCGCGGTCTGGGTGATGTAGACGTTCATCCCGCCCGCGTCGCCAGTGCCCGGCTGCTCGAGCGGCGAGGTGTGCACGGAGAGCACGGCGACCCGGCGCGGCGGCCGGTGGAGCTCGATCACAGACACGCGCGACTCCCGACTAGTGGTTCGAGACCGAGCCAGCGAACCGCGCCAGCACGTCGTCGAACTCCTCGACCCGCTCGGCGAACGGCATGTGGCCCACCTCTGGGAACCAACGCTGACGGGCGCCGGGAATCTTCCCGGCCGCGTACCGCCCGGCCGTCGGATCGATCACCTCGTCGGCCTCGCCGTGCACGACCAGTGCCGGCACGTCCACCGCGGCCAGCACGTCCGCGCTGCCGAGCTCCCGGCGGAACAGGGCCCGGCGCACCGCCGGGGGCACCCGCAGGCAGTCCGCGAGCCTGCGCTGGACCTCGGTGCCGGTCGCCGGTGCCACGGTCATCCGCTCGACCAGCGACAACAGCGCCGGCACGGCCACCGCCGGGTCCTCGGCGAGCACCTCACGCAGCACCGCGCCCAGCGCCCGGCCGACCGTGCCGCCCTGGCGACCGGCGCCGATCTCGGTGATCGCGCCGACCAGCACGATGCCGGCGATGCCCGCGCTGCCGCGTTCGCGCAGGTAGTCGGTGAGCACGAGCCCGCCGTAGGACCAGCCGACGACGATCGCGGGCGCCCCGGCGTGGTCGAGCACGGCGGCGAGGTCACCCGCCCAGACGGCGGGGTCCTGGTAGCCGCCGTCGGCGATCCCGGATTCGCCGTGTCCGCGCAGGTCGGGCGCGATCAGGTGATGGCCGGCGGTCAGGCTCGGATCGGCGAGTTGGGCGGCCCACGCGGCGGAACTGGCCGCCCAGCCGTGCAGCAGCACGATCGGTGGCGCGCCCGGCTCGCCCGCCTCCCTGACCGCGAGCGGTACCCCGCCCGCGCCGGTGAGCAGGCGCACTACGACAGGGCCGACATCGTCTGCCACTGGTCCCACGGGATGAGCCAGTCGTAGACGTCCGAGGTGGTCGGGAAGTTGGACTTGGAGCCGGTGACCTCGACCGGGTCGCCGATCAGCGCGCTGTCGAAGTAGCGCTTGGCATCGGCCTCGAACAGGTTGACACACCCGTGCGAGCTGTTGGTCTTGCCGATGTTGGCCCGGTTCTCCTCGTTCTCGTGGATGAACTCGCCGTGGTTGGAGATGCGCACGGCCCACTTCTTCTTCACGTTGGTGTAGCCGTAGCGCGGGTTGGAGAAGTCGCCGACCGGCTCCTTGGCCATCACGATCACGGTGCCGTTCGGCGTGTTCAGGTTCGGGTCGGCGTCCAGGCCGTTGCTGGAGGGCACGCTGAGGAACAGCTTGCCGTCGCGGTAGACGTTCATCTTGTGTTCCGGCGTGTTGATCTTCACGACCTGGTTGCGGCCGATGGTGAACGTGGTGCTGAGGTCGGCCTTGCCGTACGCGCCGCCGCCGTAGGCCAGGCCGTAGAGCTTCGCGGTGACCTTGACCTCGGTGTTGGCCGGCCAGTACTCCTTCGGCCGCCAGTTGACCTGCTGGTCGTTGAGCCAGGCCCAGGAGCCCTCGACCTCCTGGGAGGTGTCCACGGTGAGCGCCTTCTCCACCGCGGCCTTGTCCTCCACCGGGCCCTCGGGGAACTTGACGCTGACCGGCATGCCGACGCCGACGGTCGCGTTGTCGCCGGGGTTGATCGTGGCGCGCGGGGTCGCGGCGGGAGCCAGCGTGCTGAAGGTGCCCGCCAGCTTCTGTTCCCGGCCGTCGGCGTTCTTCGCGGTGGCGGCGTAGGTGTAGGTCTTGCCGTAGCCGAGCACCTCGCCGCTGGTCCAGCTGAGCTTGTCCTTCGCGATCTCGCCGGCGACCGGCTCGCCTGCCGGACTGGTCAGGGCGGCCTCGGTCAGCTCGCCACCGGCGACGGTGATCTTGACCGGGTCGAGCACGGAGACGTCCTTGGCGCCGTCCTCCGGGGCCAGGGCGATCTTGGCCGGTGGCGCGTCGCCCGCGGTGGCCTGGCCCTGTTCGGCCGAGGTGCACGACGACAGCAGTGCCAGGATCGCCACGAGCGTGCCGACCCGACCGAGTGGCCCTGTTGATCTCACCTGATACCTCCGCCCGTGTGCCTGCGTGTTGTGAGGACGCCCGAGTGCCGATCGAGGTGCGTACCACCAAGTGTGACAGTGGTCATACCATCTCTTCCATGAATCGTTGAAGATTCATGCACGTGAACAAACTTGGCATCGCCGTCGTTACCGGCGCCAGCTCCGGCATTGGCGCGGCGACGGCCCGGGGCCTGGCCAGCAGCGGTTTTCACGTTGTCCTGGGTGCCCGCAGAGTCGACCGGCTACACCCCATCGCGGCGGAGATCGGCGGCACCGCGCTGCCGTTGGACGTGACCGAGCCCTCGTCGATCGCGGCGTTCGCGGCCGAGGTCCCGGAGTGTCGCCTGCTGGTGAACAACGCGGGCGGCGCGCGCGGCCTCGAGCCGGTGGCCGACGCGTCGGAGGAGCACTGGCGCTGGATGTGGGAGACCAACGTGCTCGGCACGCTGCGGATGACCAAGGCCATGCTGCCGGCGTTGATCGGCTCCGGCGACGGGCACGTGGTGACGGTGACCTCGATCGCGGCGACCGAGGTCTACGACAACGGCGCCGGCTACACCAGCGCCAAGCACGCCCAGTCGGCCCTGCACCGGACGCTGCGCGGCGAACACCTCGGCGACCCGATCCGGTTCACCGAGATCCTCCCCGGGATGGTGGAGACCGAGTTCTCGACGGTCCGCTTCGCCGGCGACGCCGACCGGGCGGCCGGGGTCTACCGGGGCCTGACGCCGCTGACCGCCGAGGACGTCGCGGACACGATCGTGTTCGCCGCGACCAGGCCGGCGCACGTGAACATCGACCAGATCACCCTCAAGCCCCGCGCCCAGGCCTCGGCCACGCGCGCCCACCGGGAGTGAGTCGGCGGTGGGCCGCCGGGCTACCACCCCCGACGCCCACCGCCACGGCCCAGGCTCCGCGAAGAACATGCCGCCGTGGCCCTCATTCTTCTCCCGCGTCGTTCGACCCACCCCCCAGGATCAGGGAATTCACCCTCAAATGGTGTCGGTGAGCTATGCCGGTGTCCGACAGGTAAAACCCCATCACCTGCAGAAATTCGCAGACCCACAGCAGGAGGTAGCGCCCGGTGTGCTACCTCTTCTAATGTCCGCCGCGTGCCGTTACCGGGCACAAGAATCCAGGCTCCGCGAAGGCTAAAGGTGTGGACATATGACGCGAGATGTTGTCTCGTTACTCATCGCCGGGCTGGTCGCCCTGGCGTTTCTGCTGCTGATCGGATTTCTCGTCTGGCGACTGACCGCGATGACTCCCGACCGGGTCAGCCGGACCCTGGTCGCCGTTGGCGCGTTGATCGCCAGCCTACCCGCCGTCCTGTATGTACTGCTCGACGTCTCGGCCTGATCATGGGTTTCGGACTCGTTGAGAACATCGTCAAATGGCATCGCCGGGGCACGGACGACCCATGGCTGCCCGACTCCTTCATGGCCGGGCTGTCGCCGGAGTCGATCGGCAGGCTGGAACGGCACGCGACCCTGCTCGCAAACCTGAACCAGATCGACTGGATGGCCGCAGACTCGCCGGTGATCATCGTGCTGTCCGGCACGGTCCGGATCTATCGCCTCCGCCAGGACGGCCACCAGACCATCGATCGCATCGCCGGCATCGGCGACGTGCTCAATGGCGAAAACCTGTTTATCGACCCCGTGCCAGCCAGCCTGCGCGGAAAACTACACACATTGGTAATGGCGGTTCCCCGACACAAGTTCCGCGAGTTGCTGAGCAGCGACGAGGAGATCGCGCGGGCGACGATGCACGCTATGGCCTACTGGATCCGGGAGACCACTCTGCACCGATCCCATTCCGGTAGACGGGTCGACCAACGGTTGTGGGCTTTCCTCGTCACTCTCGGCCGGCGCCACGGCTCACTGTTCGGTGGCAGCGTCGAGTTGGACCTTGGGCTCACCCAGGCCGATCTCGCGGCCGCCATCGGCGCATCACCCAACGCCGTCGAGACCGCGCTGCAGAGACTGCGCCAGGCCGGAAGGCTCAGCACCAACTACGCATGGTGCATGCTGCACGCGCCACCACCGACCGAGGAGGAACTCGACCTGAGTTTCTAGAGGGCGCAGTCGATCAGCACTGGCTCCGGGTGCAGCTCGACGCCGAAGGTGGCCCGCACGCCGTCGCGGATCTCCCTGGCAAGGGCGAGCAGGTCGTCGGTGGTCGCGCTGCCCCGGTTGGTCAGTGCCAGGGTGTGCTTGCCGGACAACGACACCCGGCCGCCAGGACCGACGTGCCCCTTGGCGAACCCGGCACGCTCGATCAGCCACGCCGCCGACAGCTTCGACGCCCCCGGCCCCGCCGGGTACTGCGGCACCGGCACGTCATGACCGACCTGCGCCTCGATCCGACCCCGAACCTCACTGATGTCAGCGTCCAGCACGATCGGGTTGGTGAAGAACGACCCCACACTCCAGGTGTCGTGATCGTCCTGGTCGAGCACCATGCCCTTGCCCCGCCTTAACTCCAGCACCGCCGCCCGCGCCTGGTCGACCGGCACCTGCCGGCCCTGCCGCACGCCGAGCACCCGAGCCAGCTCGGTGTACCGGATCGGCGCCGACAGCCCACCGTCGGTCAGCTCGAAGCGCACCCGCAGCACCACCGCCCGCTCACTGCCCTTGAGCACCGAGGTGCGGTAGCCAAGGCCCAGCTCGTCCACCCCGAGCGTGCGGATCTCCCCACTTGCCCGGTCGAGCAGGTCGACCGACATCAACAGCTGGCCGACCTCGACGCCGTAGGCGCCGACGTTCTGCACCGGCGTAGCGCCGACCGACCCCGGGATGCCCGACAGGCACTCCAGCCCACCGAGCCCGGCCTCGACCGTGCGGCACACCACGGTGTCCCAGTCCTCGCCCGCCTCGACGGTGAGCGCGACCCGGCCGTCGCCGAGCGAGTCGATCTCGCTGCCCCGGTTGGCCACCCGCACCACCGTGCCGTCGAAGCCGGCGTCGGCGATCACCAGGTTGGACCCGCCGCCGAGCACCAGTACCCGCTCGTCACGGCCGTCGGCGGCGCGAACCGCCTCGGCGACGTCCTCTGCCGAGGCGGCGGACACGAAGCGGGCAGCGGGCCCGCCGAGGCGCAGGGTCGTGTACCCGGACAGGGGCACCGCCGCGCGGTCCACAAGCCCGTCCGCGCCAATGGGGAGGCTGGTCATGGGCTCCAACGGTAACCTCCGTCGCATGGCAACCAGCCTGGAGCACCGCACCGCGTTCCCCACACCGGTCGCAACTGTCTACTCCACCCTCGTTGACGAGGCGTTCCTACGCGCGCGGCTTCGTCAGATCGGCGGTAAGAACGCGACTCTGCTCACCCACACCCGCACCGGCGACGACGTCGCGTTCACCATCCGGCAGGGCGTCGAGGCCACCCGGCTGCCCAGTGCCGCCCGCTCGGTCCTGCGGGGCGACCTGGTGGTCGAGCGCGCGGAGCGCTGGCGGCCGGACGGCCAGCGCTACGCCGCGGACACCTCGGTGACCATCAACGGCGTGCCGGGCGAGATCCGCGGCCAGTCCCGCATCGGCGACCAGCGCGACGGCAGCCTGCTGGTGATCCGCGCCGAGGTGCGGGTGAACATCCCGCTGGTCGGCGGCAAGCTGGAGAAGGTTGTCGCCGAACAGGTCACCAAGCTGCTCACGGCCGAGGCGGAGTTCGCCGAGAAGTGGCTGGCCGAGCGCGCCTGAACCCGGTCGGGTCGCCAACGCGGGGCACGACGAACCCGAACCGGTTACGCCGGGTCGACCGCTGGCTCACCGGCACCCCGGCGGTCACCGCCGCGCTGCTGGCCGCCGACGCCCCGCTGGCCGTCGACCTCGGCTACGGCGCGACGCCGGTCACCTCGGTCGAGCTGGCCGCCAGGCTCACCACCGTCCGGCGCGACGTGCGGGTGCTCGGCCTGGAGCTGGATCACGACCGGGTGCGCGCGGCGAAGCCGGCCGCCGACCCGCCGCGCCTGGACTTCGCCGTCGGCGGGTTCGAGCTGCCCGGTGAGCGGCCGGTGCTGGTCCGGGCGTTCAACGTGCTGCGGCAGTACGCCGAGGAGGAGGTCGCCGACGCGTGGGCCACGATGCGCGCCCGGCTGGCCCCCGGCGGGCTGCTGGTCGAGGGCACCTGCGACGAGCTTGGCCGGCGGTGCTGCTGGGTGACGCTGTCGGCCGCCGGTCCACGAACGTTCACCATCGCCTGCCTGCCGGCCGACCTCGACCGGCCGTCGGACCTCGCGCCCCGGCTGCCCAAGGCGCTGATCCACCGCAACGTGCCGGGTGAGCGGGTGCACGCGCTGTTCAGCGAGCTGGACAGCTGTTGGGCGACCGCGGCGCCGTTCGCCACGTTCGGCCCGCGCGCCCGCTGGGTCGAGACCGCCAGGCTGCTCGCGGCGCGCGACTGGCCGGTACGCGACGGCCGCCGGCGCTGGCGGCTCGGTGAGCTGACCGTCGACTGGGCGGCGGTGCGCCCGCTCAGCTCCTAGCTTTCGCCAGCTTCCGCGCCCGGTCGATGAGGTCGTCGACCCGCCCGCGCAGCTCGGGGTCGACCTCGCCGCGCTCGTCGGCCTCGGCGAACTGGGCGACCAGCTTGGTGTAGTGGGAAGTGACGCTGCGGTATCGCTGCTGGAACTGCTTGTTGCTGCTCGCGGCGTACCGGCCGTCCAGGTCGATGATCAGCTTGGCGAGCAGGGCGGCCCGCGTGTTGAGCGCCGCCCGCGCGTCGTCGGCGCGGTCGCGCCCGCCGCGACGCGCCGCGGCCAGCCTGCCGGCCA
>NZ_BAAGXS010000058.1:0-61904 GCF_054779715.1 Actinophytocola sediminis
CGGCTCGGTTGGCCGCTCGGGCGGCGATGGCTGGGTCGGGGCGGGGCGCGCTGGCACCACCACGGCCGATTCTTCCACCGCCTGTGCTGAAGGAGCCTCCGCCGGAGCCGGACCATCCACCGGCTGTGCCGGACGGGCCAGTCCCGCCCGCCGCGCATGAGGCGAACATTCGATCCGCGGGGCAGCAGCCGAACGCCTTCTTCTCGGACGGCACCGGTGAACCGCAACCAGAGCTGTCTGGAAGTCCTCCGAGGCCAGATCCGGCTCCGCCTGGAGGTTCATCCCAGATGTACGGAATCTGGCAGAGAAAACCGCCTGGGTTNGGTTCGAGGCGCTGGACGGACTGGTGGGGAGATCGATGCTGTCCCTGCTGGTAAAGGTGCCGGCCGTGGGGTCATACCAGCGGGCGGTCATGTTGACGTCGCCGGTATCGGGGTCGGCGTAGTCGCCCTGGTAGCCGATCGGGCGCTCGGTTCCGCTGCTGTCGACCCGTTTACCGAAGGGGTCGAACTCGGCCGTGTCATTCATCGTGATGTCGTACGCGGTGGGGTCGAAGCCGGCGATCACGTCACCATGCCGGTCGGCGAGGGTCATCCGCGTCTCGGCGCCACTGCGCAGGGCCTGAAGCTCACCGGCGGGACCACGGCTGAACGCCGTGCCGCCGTCACTGGCGAGCTCGTTACTCGCCCCGGCGTAGGAGAACTGCTGGCCGTTGCGGCTGGTGACCCGGTCCAGCGCGTCGTAGGCGTACTGGGTCAGGCCCTGATTGACCAGCCGGTCGAACGAGTCGAAGGCGTAGGTCTCGCCGCCCGGAGCGGAGGCGAGAGTGCCGCGCGGGGTATAGCTGTAGCTTCTCGATCCGTCCCTGACTAGCCGGTTGCGTTCGTCGAACATGGATTGGACACCAGCGGTGGATGTGCGGTTGCCTGCGGCGTCCCAGGTGTAGAGCGTGGTCTGCTCCGGGGCGTCATCGACGTCCAGCGGCTGGTTGATCCATGTGGTCAGCCGGTCGGCGTCGTCGTAGCGGTAGGTGTTGGACGCGGCGCCGGCATGTCCGAGGACCCCTTTGCTGACGAGCCGGTCCTTCTTGTCGTACGAGTAGACCACCGTCGCGGCGGCGAACGAAGCCGAACGAGTCGGGGCCTCAGTGGTCTCCCAGTCGGTGAGCTCGTCCATGGTGAGCCGGCCGAGGTTGTCGTAGGTGAACCCGCGCTGGAGGCCGCCGCTGATGCCGTAGTCGATCGTGGCGGGCAGCCCGGTCTCGTCGTAGGTGTAGGTCTGAGTGACGCCGGTGATGCCGTCCTGGACTGTGCTGAGGCGGGCGTTGGCGTAGCCGTAGGTGGCGGTGCCGGACCCGTCGGTGCGGCTGGTGAGGTTGCCGTCCTGGTCGTAGCCGTAGCTGGTGTTGCTGGACGGACCTGTGGTGGTGAGCAGGGCGCCGCGGTCGTTGTAGGTGAAGGAGTTCGTCCCGCCGGGCGCGCCGCTGGTGACGAGCCGCCCGAGCAGGTCGTGATCGTAGACGCGTTCGGCTGTGGGGGCTTCGGCGCCGGTGCCGGTCTCGCGGGTGAGCTGGCCCAGCAGGTCGACGGTGCGAGTGTTGCGGACACCACCCGGGACGGTGACGGTCACCGGGTTCGCGTCAGTGTCGTAGCTGGTGGTCCAGGTGCGATCGGCGGCCGCGGGGTGGGCGGTGGTGGTGGGTTCGATGGTCGACTCGGGCAGGCCCCACGTGTTGGTGGTGTAGCGGGTGGTGTTGCCGCGGCCGTCGGTGAAGCGGGTGAGGTTTCCAGCGGCGTCGTAGCCGAACGAGGTGGTGAGGGACTCGGTGTCCGAAACAGGTTCGACTTGTTGGGTGACCTGATTGAGACCGTCGTAGGTGTAACGGATGACCTTCAGTCTCGGGTCAGTGGCGGTGGTGAGGTTCCCGGCGGGGTCGTAGCCGAACTGGCTGCTCCGCAGCAAAGCCCCCGCAGGGCCATGGTCATTGACGCTGGCGAGGCGGCCGGCGAGGTCGAACGCGGCACGCTGGGTGCGGCCGGCTTCGTCGGCGGTGCGGATCTGGCGGCCGGAGCGGTCGTAGCCGAGCTGGGTGTCCACTCCGGAGGGGTCGGTGACCTTGGTGGGTTGGTTGAGGGTGTCGTAGGTGAAGGTGGTGGTCGCGCCGGAGGGTGCGGCGGCGGTGAGGAGGTTGCTGGCGTCGTCGTAGGTGTAGGTGCTGGTGTAGGTGCCTGGGGTGGGGTGGCGTTCGAGTTGGCTGGACGTCTCGAGGCGGGCGAGCGGGTCGTAGGTGTGCTCGGTGCGGGCGCCGGTGGGATCGGTGACCGAGAGCAGTTCGCCGGTACGGGTGTAGGTGTAGTCCCACACTCCCCCCGGCTCGCCGGGATTGTCGGCGTGTGGGTCGGTTTGGCGGACCAGGCGGCCGAGTTGGTCGTAGGTGTAACGGGTCACCGCTCCGCGTGGGCTCGTCGACTCGGTGACCCGACCCAGGCCGTCGTAGGTCAGCGTCGAGTTCGCGGTGATCGGGTCGCTGGCGCCGGGTGGGGTGTAGTCCGGCGAGGTGGTGGTGACGAGGTGGCCGAGGCGGTCGTACGCGGAGCGCCACGTGTTGTCGTTGGCGTCAGTGGTGTGCGTGACGTCGCCGAACGCGTCATAACCGGCGACGGTTTCGGGACGTGTGGTGGTCGGTGTCGAGCCGGTGTCGACGACGACCGGCGGGGCCGCCGACCGCACGGGGCGGCCCAGTTCGTCGTAGGCGGTGGCGGTGGTGAACGTGGCCGGATCGGCGCCCGAGACATTGCCGCGCGGGTCGGTGATCGACGTGAGGAGATTGCGTTGGTCGTAGCCGAACGTGGTAGTGAGGGATTCGGTTCCGGAGTGGACGGTTTCGCTGATCTGCCGGCCGGCGGGGTCGTAGCCGTAATCGACGATCTCGGCGACCGCCAGATCACCAGGGGTGCCGGTGTTGGACTCCTTGCCGGTCATCTGCACCTGGGTGACGTTCCCGGCGAGGTCGTAGGCCAGTTGAGTGCGGCGGGCGAGCCCGTCGGGGTCGGCGATGGTGGCGGTGCGGCGGCCGACGGCGTCGTACTCGAACGCGGCGGCCCGCCCGCCCGCGGTGGTTTCGCGGGTCAGGTTACCGGCGTTGTCGTAGGCCTTCTGCGACAACGCGAACTGGCGGGGGTTACCGTCGGCGTCGGTAAGTCCCTCGGCGTAGACGTTGGCCGGTAGGCCGTCGGTGAAGTAGGTGTAGCGCTGGGTGCGGCCCATCGCGTCGGTGCTGCGGACGAGTCGGCCGGCGAGGTCGTAGGCGTAGGAGGCGAGCACCAGGTACTCGTTCTCCAACTCGACGCCCTCGGGGTCGCCGTTCCAGCCACGGAGACGCACTTCGGCGATCTTGTTGCGAGCGGTGTAGGCGTAGTCGTAGCCGACGCCGCTCGGGTCGACCATGCTGGTGCGGTTGCCGAAGTGGTCGTAGCCGTAGCTGGTCTCGTTGCCCTCGGCGTCGGTGACTTGGATGACCCGGTTGTGGTCGTCGTAGAGCAAGGTGGCGGCACGGGTGTCGGCGCGCCCGGACAGGTCCACGGCTTCCACCGAGGTGGGGTTGCCGTCCGCGTCGTAGGTCGTGGTGGTGCGCAGGGTGCTGGTCTGCCCGGTGACCTCGTTGGTGGTCTCGGGCGCGGTTCGCACGGTGGGGCGGGACAGCTTGTCGTAGGCGACGGTGGTGGTGACGCCGGCGGGGTGCTCGGTGGAGATCTGGGTGGTGGAGGTGCGGCGGCCGAGAGTGTCGTAGCCGAGGCGGGTGATCAGGCCGGTGGGGGTGGTGATCTGCGCGAGGTCGCCGTTGGAGAAGTAGGCGTAGCGGGTGACGGCCTGACGCGGGTCGGTGCTGGTGAGCACGAGGCCGGCGGGGGTGTTTCCGCCTCCGTAGGCGGCGGTGGTGTCGGTGGTGTAGGTGTGGCGGACGACGGCGCCGTCGGGGGTGGTTTGGGTTTCCAGGTCACCTCGGGTGGTGTAGGTATAGCGGGTCAGGTAGCGGTTGTCGGTGGGGCCGCTGGAGCGGCCGTCCCTGGTGGCGGTGACCTTGTCCAGCCGGGGGTCGGTCAGGTTGGTCCCCGCCGGGGTGTACTCGAAGTGCGTGGTTTGGCAGTTGAGCAGACCCTGACGGCAGGTGGTGCGGGAGAGCACGTTGCTGCGGTCGTCGTGTTTAAGGGTGACCGAGTTGCCGTTCTCGTCGGTGATCGTGCTCTTCTTGTCCGCGTCGTCGTAGCCGAAGGTTCGGGCGCCCTGGAACTCGACCGGTGGGAACGAGCCGGGGCCGCCGCCGATCGGCACCTCGCAGAACGGCGGTTCGCCGGGCGGGGGCGGGCATTCGGGGTCCGGGGTGGGCACGGTGTCGTCGGGTGGCGGCTCGTCCTCGGGGCGAGTCGTGGTGCCCAGTGGGGACAGGTAACCCAGGATCCGTCCGCGGAGCGGGTCGTACTCGTAGAAGTGTGCGCGGCCGGCGGGGTCGTTCACCCGGACGGTGCGAATGAGGTTGTCGGTGTCGCCGGTGATGGCCGGGGCGGCGAGGACCCAGGTGCCGCCGTTGCGGTCGGTGTACTCGGCGAGCCGGTCGCGGTCGGTGTCGTAGGTCATCTCCGCGGCGGTTTTGCCGCTGGGCAGGACGGTTTTGGTCATCTGGTCCGCGGTAGCGCGCGCGGTGAAGTGGGTGCGCACCGACGGCAGGCCCATCGCGTGTTGATAGACCGCGACCTCGTCGAGGAGTCCGGAGAACACGCTGGTTTTCGCGGTCCCCCACTGCGGCCACGACGCGACCGTCTCGGTGTGCGCGGCGCCCACCTGGGAGAAGGTGTGCGCGCTGTGATCGACCACGCCGGGACGGGTGCTCACGGCCACGCCGTCCAGGAACAGCGTCTGCCGGGTCAGCGTGCTGGACAGCACCACGTGATGCCACCGGTCGTCGGTGACCGGAGTATCGGCGGAAAGCGGTTGAATCTGCCCGTCCCAGAACTGGCCGCGCAGCTGGCCGTCGACCCCGATGTACAGCACCGGCACCGAGTTGGGCTGTGGAGTGCCCGGCGGGGTAGCCTCCGCGCCGAACAGCGCTCCGCCGGTGGTGGTCTTGAACCACATCTCGATCGAGAGCTCACGGCTCTTCTTCACCAAACCGTTGGGCAGCGCCACCATCGACGTGGTGCCGTTGAACGACGCCGCGGTGTCCCCCGCGCCGGTGACCACCCCGGCCTCGCCGAGGCCGACGTTGGAGTAGGTCGCCTTGTCCGCGCCCAGGTTCAGGCCGATCTGGCTGAAGGCGTCGGTGCCCTCGGTCTCCCCGAAACGCCAGTAGGCGTCCGGTTTGGAGTCCACGATCGTGCTCCGGTAGTGCGAACCCGAGGTGTACTCGTACCGGGTGCAGCTATCGGTCGGGTCGCACACCGAGGTGAGCCGGTCGCCGTCGTAGGTGTAGGTCCACGTCAACGGTTGCCCGTCGACCGGGTCGGTGCTGACCGTTGCGATGTGGTCCCCGCTCCATGTGACGTGCAGGGCGCGGCCGCTGGTGCGGTTGGTGACGGTCGCGAGCCGTCCGTCGGTGCCGTAGGTGAAGGCGATCGACCGGCCGGCGTTGTCGTAGACCTGGGACGGCCGCCCGTCGGGCCGGAACACGTACAGGGAACCGGACTTGTCCGTCAGGGTCCATCCGCCGCCCTCCACGGCGGAGCGGGGGACGAGGGTCGCGAAACGGCCGACCGGTGGCACCAGCGCACCGCCCGTGGGTTGGCCGCTCGCGTCGAGGTTCGCACCGAACCGGGCCTGCCGCCCATCCGGGTAGGTGAGCACGACGTTGCCCGACCAGTTGTCGTCCGGGGTGATCCGCATGTCCCACTGGCTCGACCAACCAGCGCCGAACACGGAGTCCCGCCGCGGGTCGAGACTGTTGTAGGTCCGCACGACCGACAGCTGGGGTCCGACGGTGGACACCGTCGCGTCGACCGCGCTCGCGGTGTAGTTGCCCACCTGCGGATCGAACTCACCGGACCGTCCGCCGTCCGGGGCGTCGCCCAGGTGCGCGGTGATCTCCGGCTGTGGCACGTTGGTGAACATTGTGCTGAACGGCAACGCGGGGTTCTCGGTCGTGCCGTCGAAGGCGAACACGCGCCACTGGTAGGTCTTGCTCCACTGCAACCGACCGACCGGGACGGTCCATGTGGGATTCGCCCGGCGGCCGGAGTCGAAACAGCCGACGTTCCCCGTCGGTGTCTTCTCGCAGATCTCGAACCGGTACTGCAACGAGGCGTTCGGCGGGGCGTCGACATCCACCGCTTTCGCCCAGAACGTCGGGGTGAGCGACGGGGTGGAGTATCCGTTGGGTGGGTACTGTTCCTTGATCGCCGGCGGCACGTCGAGCACCCGCAGGGCAAGCACGGCGGGCGGGACCTGATAGTCGGTGAACACCGGACCACCGCGGCGCATCATCGTGAACTCGAACCGGTAAGTGCCCGGCGGAGTCGGCTGGATCGTCGAGTCGACCGTGACCGATCCGCCGCGGGCGACGTTGTGCGGCAGCGAAGCCGCTTCCGCCCAGCCCTTGTAGGTGCCTCGCGAGTCGAAATAGCGGTAGGCCACCCGGTAGCCGTCCGTGGTCCAGGTGCTGGCGCCACCGTTGGTAATCTTCAGCCGGACCTTGCCGGCCTGGGTGCGGGTCACCGGTGGATTCGGCACGGGGTTCACGAACTT
Organism: Actinophytocola sediminis; assembly: GCF_054779715.1. Taxonomy (NCBI): domain Bacteria; kingdom Bacillati; phylum Actinomycetota; class Actinomycetes; order Pseudonocardiales; family Pseudonocardiaceae; genus Actinophytocola; species Actinophytocola sediminis. The sequence continues at coordinate 6,736 of NZ_BAAGXS010000058.1, forward strand.
GTAGGTGGCGTAAAACGGCGAGTGCGTCACCGACAACCGCGGCGGGTTCGCACTGCCCGCCGGAACGAACCTCTTCCAGCCGAACACATCGCTGGCCGACGCTCGCACCGTGAACCCGTAGTTGGGCTGGCCGTTGGCCCAGGCCTGCACCAGATTCCGCCCGGCCACACCGAGGTTGGTGACCCGCGTCGCCGTCGGACACGGAGAACTGGTCTGTCCACTCGGGATATAGCCATAGGCGAACTTGTCGCTGACCAACGCCGCGCCGTGCGACGGCCCGGGGTAGGTGTTCCCCGGACCAGCACTCCAGTCCTCGGTGACCCCGTGCACCGTCATCGGACGCGGGTTGCACGACCACGAGTGCCAGTTCCGCAAAGCCAACTGTGCCCCGAAGATCTTGTTGTGGCGCAGCGTGTCCTCCACATTGGCGAACTTGATGTAGCTCGCCGCGGTGTAGGTGCCGCCAGAGTCCCGCGAGACACCGATCTTCAGCTCGTCGGTCTTGCTGAAGTTCGAACCGTCGCTGTTGCGCTGCACGTACATGCTCGACGAGGCCGGCCGAACATCGACCGGCGGATCGACCGTCACCGGGTAGACCCGCGCGGGGTCGTCCAACCACGCCGAGTCGAGCGTGACCCGCACCGCCGTGCCACCCTGGTGCGCCACCAGCTCGTACTTCACCCCATAGGACGTCGTGTACTCGCCGATACGATCGTTGAAGAGCGAGTCGTTCATGAAACCGCGAGGGATCCGCGCGCGCACCGCGCCCTTCCGGTCGCGGAACACGACCTCACCGTCCACCATGGACGCGCTGAGACCTGTGAGGTGCAGCGGGAACAACCAGGTGCGCGGCGCCTGGGGAGAGCGCAGGATCATGCGTTCCTTCAGACCGGTCGCGGTCACCTCGAGCGCCAGATCCGACTCGGGTCGCACCCGCGGATAGGTGATCACGCTGCCGTCGACCGTGCCCGGCACCACGGACGCCCCGTCAAGGCCGAACTCGACCCGATGTCCCGCGTCCAGGTCCAGCCGCGCCAGCGGACCCGCGCCCGTCGTCTCGGTCGTCCACACACCCAACGAGTTCGCCGCCCCCCGGAAACCCGTCTCCGCGCCGACGAGGCGGGTGTCGATCGGTGCCCACGAGCCGTCGGATCGCTTGTAGTGCACCGGTTCCTGACTGAACTCGGTCGTCTGCGTCCCGTCAGCGTTGTCGAACGTGCGCCGGGTGGCGTCCCGCAGTTCGGGCACCTCACGACTCGTCGCCGCGTCGAACCCCCGCACCTCGGCCGCCTCCGGGGTGCCCACGGTCGCGACGTTGCGCGCGGCAGGAGCCGACTGCCCCTTGATCGGCGGGTACTTCGACTGCTCGGAACGGGGCTCTGCCCGGTTCCCGCCCTTGCCCTCCTCGTGCGACAGCCCTGCGGCGTCCCCCCACTCCTGCTCGGGACCGTGCGCCGGGCTGCCGACCAGACGGCTCCCAATCGGATAGCTCGCCGGCCCCAACAACGAGGCAATCATCGCCAAGCCGACCAGCAGGACAATCGCACGCCGCATCGCCATGTCGACAACTCATACAGGGCCACGACCAGCGAAGACAACGAAAATCAACCAGACGGCCTAGTAGGAAAATGTTACACCACAGCCCCGTGATGTGGTTCACATTCACCGCCGATTGACGTTACGTCGCACGGAAAACACACTTGCTGGGCGGCGACAGGACCGTCGCATGATTCCATTCCGCGTTCGCCGGAGTACGTCGGGGACGGCTGACCGGGGACGGCAGGAGGAATTCGTCGTGCACCGCAGAAATCGTCGCCGGGCACTGGTCACCGTTGTTGCCGTCGGAGCACTAGTCGCCTCGCTGGTGAGCCCTGCGACCGCGGCTCAGGCGCCTGCCGAGTCCTCCACGCTGCAGTGCGCGGCGAGCGTCCCGATGTTCCGGGTCTCCCCCACCGGCGGCAACATGTACCTGTACCACCATCTCGAACCGGAGAACGGCACCAACTCGTGGTCACCAACCATGCCGAAGATCGGCGGCCCAGGCTGGGACCTCGGCCGCCCGGTCGCCGCCCCCGACGGCGTCGTCTACTTAGCGTTCAACGACGGGAACCTGCGCCGCTACCGGTGGAACGGAACCAGCTGGGACGTCTTCGACGGTGCCTGGTTCAAGACCATCGCGACCGGCGGCTGGAACCGTTACCTCACCGCCGAGTACCGCGACCGCATCACCGTCGACACCGAAGGCCACATCTACACCGTCGAACCGGACGGCGACCTGCACTGGCGCTCTCACAACGCGGCAACCGGCCAGATGCAGCACCGTGTCATCGGTACCGGCTGGAGCGACTACAACCTGATCGCCGCGGCCGGCCGCGGCATCATCTTCGCCCGCAGCACCGCCGGACTCCTCTACCGCTTCCGCTACCACGCGGACTCGGACCGGTGGATCCAGCACGCCAAACACGTCGGCACCGGCTGGCAGGTCTACGACCAGGTCTTCTCCGGCGGCGGCGAGGTCGTCTACGGCATGCGCCGCGACATCGCGCCGAACGGGGCCCTCTACTGGTACCGCTATGACGAGAACACCCAGGCCTGGATCTCCAACATCCCGCGCTCACTCGGCCCCGGCTGGCTCGACCTGACCACCACCGCCTACCCCGACGCCTGCCAACGAGTGGGAACCAGCGTGCCCGCCCGCCCCACCGTGCCCGTCGAGCCCCACCCGCCCGTGACCCTGCTGCTCAGCACCAACGAACACCTCCACCTGTCCTACATCGACCCCACCGGCCTCGGCGTCTACGGCGAGATCGCCTCCCTCGACGGACCCAACGGTCTCGCCGGCATCCCCGGCTTCACCGGCGTCGCCGGAACCACCAGCACCGGCGAGAACGCCGACGGACGTATCCAGATCCTCGCCAACGGCAGCGACTCCGAGCACCGCGCGAGCATCCAGGACCAGGCCGGAGGCATCTGGACCGGCACCATCGACTACGGCGGCTACCTCTCCACCACCGCCACCACCGCCCGACTCACCAACAACACCCTCGTCGCCTGCGCCCAGGACGGAACCGGGGCACTCTGGTGCCGCAACCAACTCAACATCAACCGCGCCTTCTCCGCCTGGCGAGCCGTCACCGACCCCACCCCCGCGACGCTGTCCCTCACCCGCCTCACCCTCGTTCCCGAAGGCGACGACGCCCGCGTGTTCGCCCTCGGCGCCGACGGCAAGTACCGGACCGCCGTGTACGACATCCAGACCAACACGATGAGCGCCTGGCAGAACCTCGGCGGAACCACAACCTTCGCCGGCACCGTCTCCGCCGTGACCCTGGCCGACGGCAAACGCCAACTCTTCGCCACCGACACCACCGGAACCGTCCGCACCCAACGCGAAACAGACACCGGCTTCCCCGGAACCTGGACCGCCCTCCCGACCATCATCGCGGCTGGTAGCCCGTCGGCCACCATGGGACACGACGGCGCCATCAAGCTCGTCACCCGCACAGCCGACAACAAGATCCACTTCAGCGTGCAACAGGCACCCGGATCAGACACCTTCACCCCGTGGGCACTCGTGTCCAACGACCCCACGACCAGCGATCCCACCGTGCAAGCGATGCCAGCCGAGAACACCTGGGTTGTCTCCTGGATCGACGACGCCAACACCCCCCGACTGGTTCGCGCCGCCCCACCAGCCGCCCGCACCACATCCGCGTTCGTCGAAGTTCCCCTCACCCTCGAGCCGTGACACATGTCCCCGTTGGCCTGTCCCCGTGCGATCGGCGACAGGCCAACGGGGCACAACCGCAACGCACGCTGAGTGATAGGTTGCGCCAGTTCCGTCGGGGACCGAACACTCACTCAAGTTGGGACTCAGTGACCATCACCTCGGCGTCGTCGGCCGTGCCGGCGTCTGACACCGACCCGTCCGGCAGACCAGCCAGAACCTGGCTGTGGATCACCGCCGGACTCGGGATCCTGTTCCTCCTCGGGGTGCGCGCGGCCTGGTTCTTCACCATCGACGACGCCTACATCACCTTCCGCTACTCCCTCAACCTCGCCAACGGCGACGGGGCGGTGTGGAACGTCGGCGAGGACCCGGTCGAGGGCTTCACCAACTTCCTCTGGATGGTCTGGCACACCCCGTTCGTGTGGCTCGGGATCGGGCTACCCACCGTCGCCAAACTCACCTCCCTCGCAGCGGGCGCCCTCGCTCTGGCCATGCTCGTCCGTTACAGCTGGCAACGCTTCGGAACACTCTCCGCGCTGGTCGCCGGCGGGGCGTTCGTCGTGTTCCTCCCCACCTACTTCCACCTCACCGGCGGCCTCGAAACCGTCGCGTTCGCCGCGCTCGTCCTGCGCATCGTCATCATCGCGCTGCACACCAACGACGGCCGCGACACCCGCACCTGGGAACTACCGCTGCTGGTGGTCCTCGCCGGCATGCTCCGACCCGAAGGCGTCCTCGCCGCCGCCCCCGCCTTCCTCTGCTGGATCTGGGCACACCGCACCAACCGCCGCGCCCGGCTCCACACCGGCGCCGCCGTCATCCTCGGGCTGGGCTACTTCCTGTGGCGCTACCTCTACTACGGCCACCTGTTCCCCAACACCTTCTACGTCAAGTTCGGCAACCTCGACGCCGGCACCACCTGGCTCCAGACCACCGCCCCCGCACTCGCCCCGCTGCTCGTGCTGACCCTGCTCCTCGTGGCACGCAAGCAAACCCGAACGGCAGGCGTCCTGCTCACAGCCACCGTCGCCACCACCTACATCACCTACTTCGTCTCCGGCCCCAGCATGGACTACGTCCACCGCTTCGCCTTCCACGCCTACCCACTGCTCTGCCTCGGAGCCGGACTCGCCGCCGGCGCCCTCCGACCCCGCCTACTCGCCGCCGGCGCCGGCGCGGTCGCCGTTGGCTGGGTCGCGGTCACCGGCGTCCAACCCGCCGACCTCCCCACCGTCGTCAACTACGGACCCGACCTCCAACGCGCCCACGTAGCCATCGGCAAAGGCCTCGCCAACGCCGACATCCCCACCGAACACCGCACCGTCGCCCTCCACGACGCCGGCGCCACCCCCTACTACAGCGGCTGGAACACCATCGACTACATCGGCCTCAACGACGAACCCATCGCCCACGGAGCCGACCCCACCGCCCGCGTCACCAACACCCGACCCACCGTGTTCATCGTGCGAGGACTCACCCGCGCCGTCCCCGCATCCGCCTACCTCGTCGACATCACCCAAGCCACCCAAGGCTACGAACACCTCGCCACCATCCCCATGCGCGCCAACTACCACATGCACGTCTTCGCGCGCCCCGAATGGGCCGACCACATCCGCGGACCACTCCTCACCGAAACCAACCACGCACAACGCACCTACGACCCCGGCCGACTCGAACTCACCTTCGACCGCTGGCTCGACCGACTCCGCAACGAACTACCCTGGTAGATCGACCTTCCACACCATCAACACGACCGCACAAGCGACCGCGACCCGCCAGGGAAGCGAACAAGGGCCAGCAGTTCCGCCCAGGGTGGCAGTAGCGGCCCTCGTCCAATGCCACAACCCGATCCGCAGCGACGGTGATCGCCGTAAACAAAGTCGAAGGCGTGCTCCACAGCTGAGTCGAACTCGACCGGCGCATCGAACTCGAACCGCGATGTGGCGATCTACCGCAGTTCAGCGCGGCCCACGTCGAGGGTGAAGCTCAGGCGGTGGATCAGGGTGAGCTGTGCGCCCACGTCCAAGGGGATGAATTCGGTCTGCTGGTCAGTGATCGCGATGCCGTCGGCGAGCGCTTCGGGGCCCGGGATCATCTTGGGTGCGGCGCTCCACGTCGACCAAGCGAGTTCAGCCGCCCTGTTCGGTGCGACCAGGTCGAGCACACCGGCGCTGTCGCCCCCACGGTTTGGGGCGGGCCGCGCGATGCCGCCCCAACGGGAGCTACTCGGGCGCGGCCAAACCAAACGACGACTCGATCACCAGGCTGCCGGTGGGAAACCGCTGGTCAGCCCTGTTCCCATCCTTTAGTACTCCCGCCAGGGACTCGAACCTGCGACATCATGGTTGTGGGTCGGGCCCAGACGTTGGCGTCCCAAATTTGACACGGCCGAGTTTCAACTCGACCTCGGTACCGCACTCGTTGGACTCGGGAATCCGGGTTCGTCGCCGTAGCTGGGTGCTCCATTGACACACGCTTAGGAGTACTGCGGAGCCTGTGGTGGCGAATTGGCTGGTCGCGGCCTGACGGGTTGGGGTCGGGCTGGGAAATCGTAGGCGTGTCAAGGGAAGATGGTCGAGTCGCTGGGCTGTCTACCGGTGGCAGACAGCGGGGGCGTGCTGATCGCGGCCAGGTCAGCATGGTGGCTGGTAGGACAACCCGGGAAAGTAAGTGTCCCATTCGGCCTGGGTGATGTCGTGTCGGATGTTGTGGCAGATGCGGGTGGCCGCGCGTTCGGGGTCGATTTCCCAGAGTCGTGCGGTGCCGTCAGCGCTGCCGGAGATAAGTGTGTGGTCGTCGCGGAAACGTATCCATTCGGCGACTTCGCGGTGGCCGACGAGAGTGCCAAGAGAGCTGGGATTACGGGGATCAGTGAGATCCCAGAGGTGGATGGAGCCGTCGAGACCGCCGCTGGCCAGCGTCTTTCCGTCAGGGCTGAAGGCTATCGACATCGTTCCTCTGAGTTGGTCGGGGATCTTCCCGATGAGAGCGAGCTCGGTCGGGTCGCTGGTGTCCCACAGTGTCGCCTCCCGCCCGGTTCCGGCGACGGCCAGGATGCGCGCGTCCGGGCTGAACACCACCGGCACGACGTCGTGACCGGTCCTGATGACGTCGAGGGTGCGTGGGTCACGTGGGTCGGTGACGTCCCAGAGTCTGGCTGTATCATCGGCGTTTCCCGAGACCAGGATCATCCGGCCGGAGCTGTTTTCGCTGATGGCCAACGTGTTGACGAAATCACCGACACCGGTGATCGGGCTCAGCCGCGCGGGGTCGGTCGGATCGGTGACGTCCCAGAGCTCGATCGTCGCATCTGAACCGCCCGCGGCCACGGTGCGGCCGTCGGGTGAGAACGCCACGGAGGTCAGCGAGACAGCGCTGGTGAGCGTGATGAGGACTTTGGGATCACTGTGGTTGGTGATGTTCCACAACTTCACAGTCCGGTCAGTGCTGGCGGTGGCGAGCAGGTTCCCGTCTGGGCTGAACGCAACCGCCTGGACTTCGTCGTCGTGGTCGCGGAGAGTGGCCAGCCTCCTCATCCGGTTCGAGTTGGTGACCTCCCACAGGCTGGCGGTGTGGTCAGCGCTGGCAGTCGCCAGAATCCGCCTGCTCGGGTCGAGCGCCACGAAAAAAATGGGGGCGGGGTGTGCGGCGATGAGTGGCGGCGGCATGTCCCACAGCCGGATGGTGTGATCCGCGCTGCCGGTGACCACGGTCTGCCCGTCCGGACTGAAGTGGACCGAGCTGATGCCTGAGGTGTGGCCGGGATGGCTGGTCATGACGAACGGCTCGCGCGGGTTGGTGACGTCCCACAGCCGCAGTACGCTGTCCCAGGAGCCCGTGGCAAGTGTGCGCCCATCCGGGCTGAACGCGACGCTGGGGACGGGCAGAGAAGTTACTCCGCCGAGGACCGACAGCTCGGTCGCGTTCGCCGGATCAGTGACGTCCCACAGTCGGGCGGTCGTGTCGAAACTGCCGCTGGCCAGGGTTCGCCCGTCTTGGCTGAAGACCAGTGACCGAACCGCGCCCGTGTGGCCGTCGACGGTGTCCAACGCGTGTGTGGCCTGCGGGGTGCTGACATCCCACAACCGCACGAGACAGTCGTCGCCGCCGCTGGCCATGGTGCGCCCGTCAGGGCTGAAAGCGACGGCGAGCACGTTGCCACTGCGGGGGGACAGGGTGCGGACGCGCGACGGCCGGTGAGGATCGGACACGTTCCACAGTTGTATGGTCTGATCCCCACCCACGGTCGCCATGAGATGTCCGTCCGGGCTGAAGGCGATGGCGAACACCGCGCCTGTGTGTCCGGGGAACTCGGCCTGTTTCTGTGGCTGGTTGAGGTCCGTGATGTCCCACAGCCGTACCAGGCCGTCCTCGGTTCCGGCCGCGAGAAGCCGGCTGGACCGACCGTGCCCGAAGGCCAGCGACCAGACGATGCCAGCCTTGTCGAGCAGTACCCTCGGTCCGGTCGGGCTGTGCGGATCGGCCGCACCCCACAGCCGGACGGAGCCGTCCTTGCCGCTGCTGGCCACCACACGTCCGTCGGAACTGTAGGCGACCTTTTCGATGATGTTGGTGTGACCGGTGAGTGGGACTGCGAATGTGTCGGCAGCCAGGCTGAGCAGGCTGCCCCTGGCCTCGATTGTGGGGCTGATTCGGTAGGCGGCCAGGCTGATCTGGGTCGCCAGCGGGGGGTCGTTGCGGTGCTCCCGCGTCGCGGCGCCCGCGGCCTGACGGGAGGTCTCGACGTCACGAAGTTTGAACGCGGCCCTGGCGCTGACGAGGACACCAATGCTGGCCACGATGGCGACCACCAGGACGGTGGTGAGTCCGGCGACGAGTTGGCGTAGCCGCCGGACCCGGCGTCGGGCGGCGGCCTGCTCGTCCTGTTCATGCTGGATGGACGCCGCGAGGAAACGCTGAACCAGCGGTGGGATCTCGGTGGGTCGGATGAGACGCTGTTCCCATTCCCGCGCGGTGGCGAGGCGGCCTCCTCGATAGAGACCAGCGTCGTCCTCCCCGTCGCGCTCCCAAGCTTCGGCTGCCTCTCTGAGCTGTTGGCCGGTGAGTAACCCGCTGCGGTCGGCCGTGATCCAGCCCGCCAGCCGCGGCCAGGCGCGGATCAGAGCCTCGTGGATGACTTCCACCGTGTTGCGGTCCAGCGCGTCCTTGCCGGCGACTACGAGCCGTTTGTTGATCAGGTCCTTGAGCACGGTGAACGAGGCGTCCGGGTCAGGCGCCTCGTTGATCAGCGATTCGCGTTCGACGATGCGGCGGGTATCCTCCGTTCCGTCACCCACTTTGATCATCTGCAACAACACGTACCGGATCGCATCCTGCTGCGCCTTGTTACAGCTCAGGTAGATCGTTTCCGCGGTCGTGGCGATCGCGGAGTTGATGCGGCCACCGTTGTGGTAGCCAGCGTGGGTCAACGTATTGTGGTCGCGGTTGTCACAAGTTGTCCTCAACGCGTGGGCGAGCAGGGGAAGCCGGCGTGGGTCGTAACTGGGCACGTCATCCCCGGTCACGGCGTCGCGATAGAGATCGCTCAGAATGGTCTTTACCAGTCCGGGTTCCACCGTCAGTCCCACGGCTTTGGCTGGTCCCAGCACGGCGGCTGTCAGTTCGTAATAGGTCATCGGGCCGATTATCATCTGGCTGTCCTGCATTGCCGTCAGTAGTTCGGGGTAGGCAGCGCAACGCCCGTCAAAGTCGGCGCGAAGCCCCAGCACCACCAGCGCTGGCGGTGACTGTGCGCTCGTGCCGTCGGCCGCGAGGCACAGCGCCTGGATGAAGGCACGCCGCTCGTGCTCGTCCTTACAGAGCGTGAACACCTCTTCGAACTGGTCGACCACGATGACCATACGGGTGTGCGGCGGTGTGAGTGCCGCACGGAGTGCGTCGGTGAGGCTCACTGGCTTGGCAAGCATGCGCTTGGCAAGCCTGCACTCGGCCCGCAAGCGCTCGGCCCTCTGTGTCGGCGCCGCACCTGTCCTGTCTAGGAGCCGGGCCGCCAACGTGCTGCATGGTCGAGCTGTGGGAGTGAGCAGAAGATGCTGCCACAGCTTCGCGTCGTCTCGGGGCACCCTGTCCTTCAGATGGGGCAGTAGGCCCGCACGGAGCAGCGACGACTTACCTGCTCCGGACGGTGCGCGGAGAACGACCAACCCGGTTCCCTCGGCTGCGTCCGCTACCTTGCCCGCGAGATGATCAAGGGCCGCATTACGACCGAAGAACCATTCGTGCTGCTCGAACGTGAAGGAGGCCAAACCGGGATAGGGACAGAGATCGATCCTTGGATCGACTCGGGCGGCACGGCTGCTGGACGCGGCCTGTCCGAACGCTCGGGTAAGGAACGCATGGTCGTCGCGCCATTGTTTGAGCAGGTGGTCCTGCTGCGGCATGCGCAGTTTCTTGCTCTGGCCGATCTCCACACAGGCGATCACGAAGGCTCTGATGCGATCCCACTTCGGGGGTTGCTTGAGGTTCCCGTTGAGCATGCTTGAGACGGTCTGCTCCACGAGCCATTTTTTGTCTTTTGCTTCTAGTTCGGCCAGCGTCGGATCGCCGGCCTGTGCGAGCAACTGATTGAGCCGGTCAATGAACTGAGCCTGTAGATCCGACCCCACTCGCCGCGACCCCCTCGTGGCTTCTCCCGAGTTCTCTCGCTTCCCCGATCGGGAACTGTAGCCCGACCTGGGGCAACAGGTCAGCGCTTCCCAGGTTCTCCCGGAACGAGATACCCGATCGGCTGAACGGGGCACCGTGATCACCAGCAGGCCGACTCCCCTGACCACGGGGACATCGGAGCAAGTGGTCCGGTGCGGTGAGCCTGCGTCGGTGATTCGGCGGGAGGTGAGTCACGTGATCGAGTTCGTGGAGATCGAGCAGGAGCCGACGTTCAGTAGGCCTCGCCAGGAGAGCTGACCGGGGAAGGAGGGAAGCGCCATGTGGCGTCCAAGGATTAAGTTCGAGCACCGACCGGTGCGGTACGAAGATGGACTGGTGCGTATTGGTGGCAATGTGCCCGGAATCACGCAGGGTCTGCGTGATCTGGACGGGTCGGTGTGGGCGTTGCTGGTGCTGCTTGACGGGTCGCGGACGGTGGGCCAGATCGTGGCCGAGCTGGTCCACCGTTTCCCGGCGCGCACGCCCCGCAAGGTCAGGGAGGCGATCGACGACCTACACACCGCTGGTTACCTGGAGGATGCCGCCGAAACGGAACTGAGCGAGTTCGAACGGGAACGCTACAGCCGTAGCCGCGCGTTCTGGCGTTCGGTGGATCGCACTCCTGGCCGGCGCAGCTGGGATGCGCAGTTGCGAATGCGACAGGCCCGGGTAGTACTCATCGGTGTCGGAGGCGCCGGGGGAGCTGCGGCGCTGGCCCTGGTGATGTCGGGGGTGGGACAGCTGCATTGCGTCGACGCCGATGTGGTGGAGGTGTCCAACCTCAACCGGCAGGTACTGTTCACTGAGCAGGACCTCGGCCGGGCCAAGGTGGAGGCCGCATTGGACCGGCTCCGGCGGCACAACTCGCACGTGGACCTGACCGGATCCAGGGAGCACATTGAGGGCCCGGACCAGCTGCGTGCCTTGGCGGTGGCCTGCGATGTGCTGCTGGTGGCGGCGGACCAGCCCTCGGCCGGCGAGATCCGCTCGTGGACGAACCAGGCGTGCCACACCACCGGAACAGCATGGGTGCACAGCGGGTATGACGGGCCGCAGGTCAGCGTAGGGCTGTACCGTCCAGGTTCGGGACCGTGTTACGACTGTGCTCGCGCCGCGGAGCGGCACCGGCGGAGCGTGGTGGCCCCGCGCACCACGTGGGCGCCTGGGGAGTCGGCGGAGCACGAACACGCGGCCAACGCCACGTCAGCTGGCATCGCCGGACAGCTCGCCGCGCACGCGGTGATGAGCCTGATCACCGGGGCACCAGACATACCGGTCAACCAGGAGTACGGCATGAACCTAGTGACCTTGCGCGACAACGAGACGCTACGGCTGCGACAGCCGTGGCCGGAATGTCCTACCTGCGGCGACGACGACCGCGGTTAGGCATATGGTGGGGTGGTGGCGCGGGCGGTGACCTCGCGCCACCGCTCGCGTGTGTCGTCCGCCGGGAGCCCGAGATCGGTGTACAGGGTGGCGGCGCGCTGGAGATAGGCAGCGGCGCGGGGGAGGTCGCCGGCGTGGTCAAGGCAGGTCGCAGCCAGCTCCAGCGCGGGCGCGACCAGCGTATCGGTGCCGGGCAGCTCCCGGTAGCCAGCCAGCGCCTTCTCGGCCAGTTCCAGCGCGGCGGCGTGGTCGCCCTGGGCCAGCAGTGCGGTCGCCGCGTGGTAGAAGCTGTGGGCGTGGCCAACCTGGTCTCCGGCTTGGTGTCGCAGATCGCGTTCGCGGTCGATGTGGGCGAGTGCCTGCTCGTGTTCACCCAGCCCGATGGCGATGGTGGCCAGGTTGCCCTCGATGACCGCCTGCGCGCGCACCAGACCACGAGAGCGCGCCAGCGGAAGCGCGTGCTGATAGCAGTCGCGGGCTCGCCGCAATCGTCCCTGCTCGAGATGGACCTCGCCCAGACCGATGAACGCGCTGTGCCGATCGGGATTGCGCGGCGTGTCGAGACTGGCGAAACCGGCCGCGGCCTCGTCCCACCGCTCCAACGTGCACAGCGTTTCGCTGCGCGTTCGGCGGAGGAAGAACTCGGCGGCGGGATCGCCCAGGGCGCTGGCCGCGGTGATGCCGAGTGTCTCGATCTCCAGGCGGACAGCCCACAGTGGCCGGGGCAGGTAGGTGAGGAAACGCGAGGTGGCCGCCAGAGCCAGCAACGGGGGGACGATCTCGTACTCCACCGCGGCCCGCACTGCGGCGTACAGCGTGGGTTGTTCGGTGGTGAGCCAGTCCAACGCCTGAGCACGATCGTCCACGGCCGGTGGAGGGCCAACCTGGTCGAGCTCGACATTCAGGGACGGGACTCCCGGGAAGAGCAGGTGGTCGGCGAGCTGCGCGGCGGAGGCATACCAGGACAGGACGCGTCGGCGCGCGGCGTGCTGCTCGTCGGCGGTGTCGAGGCGGGCACGGGTGCGGGCGTAGGCGTGCAGCAGATCGTGCATGCGGTACCGGTGCCGACTCACAGGTTCGACCAGGTGCAGTTCGGCCAGCGCTTCCAGGCGCCGATACGCCTCGCGACGGCGCAACCCGCACAGGGCGGCAACCGCGGGAACGGAGAACTCCGTGCCCGGGTGCCACCCGAGCCAGCGGAAAACCTGGGCCTGCTCGTGAGCGAGACGGGCGTACGACCAGTCGAACACCACCCGCACCGCATCCCCCACGATCCCGCTGGTGCCGTCATCGACGAGCTGGTCCTCCCTGATCTCGTCGACGACATCGGCGATCGCCCAATGCGGGCGCGACGCAACCCGGGTGGCCGCGACCCGGACGGCGAGCGGGAGCCCGGCGCACAGCCGGACCAACTCGCTCGATGCGTCAAGCTCGTGCTCGACGCGAGCCGGACCGAGCACGGCCCGCAACAAGGTGTGCGACTCGGCGGGGGCAAGCAGATCGAGGCTGATTCGGTGGACCGATTCGAAGACGATCAGGTCGGTCAGGCTGTCGCGACTGGTAACCACTCCCATGGATCCGGCTGTCGTGGGCAGCAATGGACGCACTTGCACGGCCGAGGCGGCGTTGTCCAGCACCACCAGAACCTGTCGGCTTGCCAACAATGAACGGAACAACCCGACCGCAGCATCGAGTTCGGCGGGAATCTGACTCTGAGACACGCCGAGCGCGGCCAGAAAGGAACCCAGCACGACCACGGGATCCAACGGCGCGCTCGGACCGTAGCCCCGCAAGTTCACGAACAACGTGCCATCGGCGAACTGGCCCTGGACCCGATGCGCCCAATGAGTGACCAAGGTGGTTTTGCCAACTCCGCCGGTACCGTCAAGCACGGCGACCGTGCTGTGCGCGGTGTTGCCGCTCGGCAGCAACTCGTCCAGCACGGCCACCTGATGCTCGCGGCCAGTGAAGTCACGCACCGGGGCAGGCAACTGCCGCGGAACCGGCGCCTCACTCTGAACAGAGCCGGTAATAATAACCTGCCCGATGCTGCTCGCTTGCACTACCGGCCCCGAAACGGACCCGCTGATCATATTGCTGACACCGCGCTGATCACTCACACCGCCAGTTTGACTCAGCGCAGCTCATGATGTGACGCGTGCATCCAGCACCACACGGATGGACGATCGAGCACCGGCAACCAACGGTCAGAACGAACATAAGCCGCACACAGTGCGCAAGCTGAACACGCGGGTCTATCCCGTGATCTTGAAACAGTCCCACCGCCGGCGCTGGTGTGTGCGTGGGACTATAAAACGTTCGTTTGACAGACCCCCTGGCGTCCCACGAGAACTGAGTGAGTCGGGGCTTGCGCTCTTCCTGGAAGGGGACCTTGACGATGCGCACCTTGGCTGCGGGGAACGAGTTTTGGACCCGCCTACGACCGAGTTTCGGATCTGGCCCACTTTGCGTGATCAAGTCGACCCGTCGTCGGGCATTCGACGATCGCCTGGAGCTACTCGGGTTCGAAGCATGGGATTGTGATAGCGGCTTCGTTGGGGAAGCGCGGCGTGAAGTTGACCAGTTCGGCGGCCTGCCTGATGGGCGTGGGCAGTTGCTCGAGGATGATCGGGACGGTCGGGATCGCGAGCCGCTGGTAGGGGCCGTGCCATAGTGTCCAGTCATAGGTGAAGAATCCTCGCTGGGCTGTGGTGAGCCAGGAGGAGTAGTCACCATCTCCGGGTAGGCAGACCTCGGTGGCCTTTCCGACCGCCGGTAGCTGCGCGATCGCATCCACTGCTCGGTCGACCAGCGACACGTTCCGGAGTACGGTCTCAGGTACGGCTCCATAGCCAGCGCTGGTGAACAGCGCCACCTGCTGCTGGCTGTCTACTGCCAGCCAGTCGAACTCGATACCCCATCGTGGGTGTGTACTGGGCATTTCCATGACCGAGATGTTACGAGGAGGAGCGCGGTCTCGGTTTGGGTCTGGGTCTGGGTTGTTACGCGGCGTGGAGTATCCGCCTACGGAGTAAGTCGAAGTTGGCGCGGCCGTACATCTGTCTCTTGATCATTTTGATGCGGTTGACGTTGCCTGCCACCGCGCCTGAGTTGTGTGGCAATGTGAGTCCATTGAGGACTGCGTCGTAGTCCTGGCGCAGGTCCCGCACGAACCGGTGCAGGTGGGGTAGTTCATCGGTTTCGACCGCGGCCATCCACTCGTCGAGGTGCTCGCCACCCTGGTTGGTGAGGATCTTGGCGAACTCGGTGACGTGGCCGGCGGCGTCTAGGTGCGGACAGGTGGTTCAGACCTGCTTGAGGGCGAATTGAGTGACGGGGAGCGAGATTTTTATACGAAGAGGCCGTATCGGCCTTGAGCTGGGTTTTTGGTGAAGCGGATGTCGATCGCCGCCTCATTGAGGGCTTCTGGTGGGTTCTCGTTCTCCAAGACGATGATCTGGCCGGAGAAGTTCGCTTGGACGTCAGCGTAGAACCGCCCGGCGAGGGTGGTGGTGTCGAGGATGTCGTCGCTGGTCTCGGGAGCCGCGTTGGGGTCTGGTGGTCGGTAGACGACCAGGGGTGAGTCGAGCACGACGAAGCCTGGGTGGGGAAGGCTGTGGTCGAAGCAGTATTGAGCGAGCGAGATGGTGAAGGCGGCGTGCAGGATGGCTCGGACGCCCTTGCCGTGGGCGGAGCGCAGCTGGTTGGCGGAGATGACGTCCTGGGTGTCGAAGCTGTAGCTGGTGTTATCTGCGTCGTGGAACCCCCAGGTGCGCAGTCGTGCAGCGATCATCCGGGACAGGTCGTCGACCGTGTCGCGGTGCAGGCCCGCGGTGGGGGCGATCGCGTCAGGGCGTGGTGCGTTTTCGATCTCGTTACGGAGGGCTTCGAGTCTTTGGATGCGACGGATTGTGTCGCCATCGCGTTCGAGCTGCGAGGACGAGGTCAACAGGTTTCGCAACTGAAGTTGCTGGGGGTTGAGCACGCTGTCCAGCCGCGCGATTTCCGACCGTGCTTGTGCTGCCTGGGCGGTGTAGATCACTAGCCGTTCGGCCTTCTCGGCGCGGTCTGCGCGCACGCCGGCGATCGCTTGCAGCAAGTCCTCGCGGAGCGCGGTCGTCTTGCGCTGCTCCTCGCTGACGGACTCGGCCAATGCGGTCACGTCATCGGCGTCGTCGTCGATGCTGTCGTCATTGGGGTGCTGGTGCTCGGGGTCCGCTCCGCAGAACGCGCAGGGTCCCGGGGTAAAGTAGCCCAGCAGCGTCCCGGCCTCGGCGACAGCCTCCAGCCGATCCAGGTCCGAGGTGTACTGCTGGTAGAGCAGCGCGAAGCGGGCGTCGAGCGCGTCGAGGTCAGCGAGGCTCCGTCGAGCGGCGGCGACCAGCCGCTCGCTGTTGGACAGGTTATGGCCCCATTGCTGCCTCACCGCGGCGGTCTGCTCGATCGCCCCGGTCGACTCGGTAATGGTGTCCTGAAGACGCTGTCCGCGTTCCCCAATCTGCTGCAGCGTCTCGTCGGTCCGGAGCTGGCCGCGCAGCTCGGCCAGCAAGATGTCGATAACGTCGTTCTTGGCGGCCTTGGACGTGCGCTGCTCTTTAGCCGACTCGCCAGGCTGAACCGCGGAGTCATCTTCGCCTTGCAGGAGCAAGCGGAACGTCGAGAGCTCCGCTGTCCGGTCTGGGTGCTGTCCGGTGAAGATCGGCGGGGTCCTGGACTGGATGTCGGTCTCACCGATGACGACCAGGCGCACCAGCTTGCGCAAGCTCAGCGAGATCGTCTTCCCAACCCCGTCCTTACGGATGACCTTGCCATCCAAGCCGATCTTCCCAAGCAGGTAACGCGAGAGGCTCTTCTCGGTACCGTGCTTGGCTGACAGTGATTCGGCCGCAGCGGGCAGCGGGTGAGCCCTGTGATCGCCGCGGAGCAGCCGAAAGCCACCGCCTTGAAGGGCTCGGGCCAGGGTGATGGACTCCCCACTGGACAAACCGATACCGAGGAGCGCAGTGTCATAGCCGTCTCGCTCCGGGATGTACTCAAGTTTCGAGGCTCCGAGCATGAAATCAATGGTGTCGGCGATGTAGGACTTCCCCGTGTCCGAGGGGCCTCGGACCAGGGTGAGCCTCGGCCCGAACTCCACGGTCGCGGGGCTGACCGAGGGACCGACGAAGGTCAGGTGCAGCAGCGTCAGTCGCTCCATGAGCCCCCACCTGGTCCTGGATCGTGATCATTGGTCGCCTCAAACCAGCGGCCGAAGATCGCTCGGGTCTGTTGCCTGATCGCTTCCTCGGACAGCGCCCCGAACTGTTCGACCACCCACTGGCTCCGGCTGCGCAGCTCAGCGATGTAGCTCGACGAAAGCGCGCTGAGGAAGCTGTGCGCCTCGTCCCCGGCCTCGTAGAGGATCCCGTCGCCCGACGCACGCATATCGACTAACCCGGCACGGAGCATGACCTGCAGGCCCTTCTCGACGCTCGCACGTCGCACGCCCAGCTCCCCAGCGTGCAGAGGATGGGACAGGTGAATGCTGGGCGGTCCGCCGAGTTCGGCGGTGTGCAGCACGCTGTGGTCGAGCAGGACCAAGTGGTTAATGTCCAGCTGCTCGGGATAGGCCTCGGTGAGCATCATCAGGACACGAACCCCGTACTCCAGGGGGCTGTTGAGCGGACCGCTCATGCCTTCGCCACCCACGTCAGCTGGTCATCGTTGGCGATTTGGTGGCAGACGCCATGGCGGTCGGAGATATCAGTGACGTCGATGAGCTTGTGCCGGTTGAGGTCGAGACTTCCCGCCTGGGCGAGCACTTGACCCAGTCGCGCGTACCCGTTCGGGTGGTCGCTCTCGGCGACGTCGATAACCCCGGCGTGGATGTCTTCCTGGAGCTTCTCGAAGGTGCCTGCGGGCACCGCGTCACGGGCGTAGATCTTGAGCGACTCCGCCCGATAGAAGCTCACCCGCTGTCGCTGCAGGTGCTTGCTCAGATGCGGAACACCGGCCACGGAGGCGAGATCGGTGATCACATCCGGCCGCCGCTCGACGTAAACGGCAAGGAGATGCTGCAGGTAGCGGGCCTCCTTGGGTGTGTAGTCCGCAGGCGGGTCCTCGCTGTCACCGCGCGCGGGAAGCGAAGTGGCGAACCGGGCCGCGTGCCACCTGGTGCGGCTGTGGGTGCTCAGCGCGTCCAGCAACTCCACGGACCTGAACATGGCGAAGTCGGTGTCGGCCGCCAACGCACGCACCGACTCGAGCGTCGCCTTGTCCAGCTCTTTCACCAGCGCGTCGCCCTCAACGAGTCGACCCAGGAACGTGGCGCGAACAGTGGTCGGCCTGCTGATCATCATGTTGAACGGAGTCGACAGCCCTCTTGGAGCCAAGAACTGGTAGCTGTCGGGCAGGGAGTAGGCGCCGTCCAACACGGACACGAAGACCTTGAGCATCTCCGGGGCGGCAACGGAGAAGCCAAGCGGCTCCTTGTAGTGCTTGGCTTGAAAGCAGTCCCACGATCCCTCGAACTGCCGGTCCGTCCTGAACGCGGCGATGTCCGCGCCCTTGTCACCTGCCCCGCCGAGCCGCTTGATCTGGACGTAGTCCTCCGGCAGCGCGGTCGCCCACTCGCGGATAAACTCCTCCCACTCATCAGGTGAGTAGAAGCGGACGCGCGCCGCTGGAGGAACAGGCGGACCGTCCAGGGCTACCGACAGGTCCGTCACGGCGGGTAGGGGCATGGCCCTGACGGCCACGCGGCCACCAAACTTCCGTTCTTTCGTGGTCACCCTGCCCCTGTCTCGATCTCCGTGGTCGGCTCCGTACCTTATCCAGGACATGTCGGAGATTGAAGGTCTTCCGCCGATCTTCTGCCAAAGGAAGCAGCTGTTCTGCCTGCTCCACGCATCGCGGACGACAGCGGCGGAATTACTTGATCTCGAGAGTCCGCTGCGGGCGCGACCAGCAGCCCAACCCACGGGGACACAACCGAGCCGAAGAGGGCCATGCCCCGGTAGACAGTGTCACCAGGCGGCGCGCCGTCAGCTCGTCGGTAGTAGCGAACGTTCATCACACGGCGAACCAGGTCACGGGTAACAACCAGCCCGGCCAGCCGGCCCAGAACCTACCCACGCCGCCCACGACACGGCGATCTGGACATGGTCACAGCGCAAATCGCGCCTCAACCACCAAGCTGCCGCTGCGAACCCACTGGTCAGCCCTGTTCCCATCCTTTGGTACTCCCGCCAGGGACACGAACGCACACTCGCGTTCGACCACCGATGACGCCCGGTCACACACAGCCATCGCTACAGGAGTCATGTTTCTGCAGATCAGCAAATTTGTTGGTCTACGTTGACACGGTAAAGGTCACGTGACCTCCCTGCCGCACTCGGCGGGCGGCCGCGGACCCGTGTTCTGCCACCGTAGATGGGTGCTCCGTGGGCGCTCCGCGGCGGCGAACGAACCCGGCACGCGGTGACATCAGGCGGCATAGTCGAATGCCAGTTACCTGCCAAAACGGCACAGACCGACACCTCGCGGCACCCGCCGGCACCCCCGACCGTTGGCTCTTAACCAGCGGGTTGTCTGGTCGATCGGTGGTCTGGACGAGAAGTGGTCTTGTGGCTGTCGGTCACGCTGGGACGTGTGCGCTCCTGTGAGCCGGGCGGGCTCGTGGTAACGAGTTCCAGCGACGTCGTCTTGGGGCAGCCGACGCACGAGGTGTGGCTGGGCATGTCCGTCACGCTGCGGACGGAGGCTGGTTACGGAGAGAAAAGTGTCTGTGAGCTGTCCCCAACGGGCCTGTTTTTCGGAGTTCAGGGGTGTCACCGCTATCTCAAACTGCTCGGAGGCATCCCGATGAGTTACCCAGGTCGCGTCCACCGTGGACGCCCAGCCCCACACCACCCGGATCACCCGCGCCCGGCAGGCGAATCCGATCCAGGTCCGCAGGCGAGCCCGACCACGCCGACTGCGCTCGATCATGCTCCTGCCACCACCGCTGCCACCCACGATCACCTCTCGGCGCAGCGGTCACGGAGAGGCATCACCCGACCTCGCCCCGTCTGCCCGTCCGACGAACTCGTCGCTCCAGCTGCCGGCCGGTCCACCACCGGTCAGGTCCCTGCCCGTGCGGAGCCCCTTCTGTATACCCCCGAGCAAGCAGCCGACCTGTTGCAGATACGCCCCTCCTGGCTGCGGCGCAAAGCCGCCGCGCGCGCGGTGCCGTGCCGGTCCGTCGGCAAGCACCTGCGGTTCTCCCGCGCGGATATCGAGACAATCGCCGAGAACAGCACGACACCATCTCGACACTTCCCATGAACACTCTTTTACTACACACAAAAGAACTCTCACACGCGCGCGAGCTCTTTGCAATTCCCGCTTGACAATTGACGGACATGGAGCGTCCATATGTCCGTCAATCAACTGCGCACACATCGAGATGAAGGTGTTCATTCATGGCATTTGTTGAGAAGAGCGGGAAGAAACTCTGGCGAGTGCGGTTCACCAAAGACGACGGCGGTTTCGGCACCATCTCCGGATTCACCTCCAAAACCGCGGCGGAGAACAAAGCCACCGAGATCGAAGCCGACCGACGGCGAGGACAGTTCCTGGACCCGGACGGCGGGAAACTGACGATGGCGGAATGGTCGATCGCCTGGTTCGACGCCATCGACGTCGCCGCCACCACCGAAGCCCAGTACCGCAGCCTGGTAAAGAACCACATCCTCGCGCGGTGGGGCGACACCCGGCTGGACGGAACCTCCGGACTCGCGGTGCACACCTGGGCCAAGAAACTCCGCGCCGACGGCTACGCGCTCGCGACCGTCACCACCATCACGAAGGTCATGTCCATGATGCTGGCCGACGCCGCCGACGAACGCCTCATCCCGGTCAACCCCATCCAACCCCGACGCCGCGGCAAACGCCGCCACGAAATCCGCACCGAACGCATCTGGGCCACCCCCGAACAAACCCTCGCCGTCGCCGCGCAAGCCGCCGCGCTCGTCGGGGACTGGGCGGCCGTGCTGATGATCACCGCCGCGTGGACCGGCGCCCGGTGGGGTGAACTCGCCGGACTCCAACGACGCAACACCCATCTCGACAACGCCACCATCGTCATCGACCGACACACCGGGGCGCTGCACGAAGTGAACGGGCGACTCGAACTCGGACCACCCAAAACCGCCGAGTCCGCCCGCACCATCACCCTCCCACCCTTCCTGGTCGCACTACTGCGGACACATCTGAACAGCCACCAACACCCACACGTATTCGTCACCAGCGATCAGGAGCTACTGCGGCGGTCGAACTTCGCCCGCCGCGCCATGCGCCCAGCCGCCGACGGCAACCAACACCGCACCCGACCCCGCACCCGCGTCCACCCCCTCGCCCCCGGACTGGTCTTCCACGGATTCCGACACAGCCACAAAACCTGGCTCATCGCCGACGGCATCCCCGACGTCGCCCAAGCCCGCAGGCTAGGCCACCGCATCCCCGACAAAATCGAACACATCTACTCCCACGTCGCCCCCGAAATCGAAACACGCCTCATCAACGCACTCCAACACCGCTGGACCACCGCGCTCCACACCCTCACCGGCACCGCCACACCGGGCACCGAACACCGCGCAGAACGACTTACCCGGCTCGCGCTACCCGCCACAACCACCCCGGCGATCGACCTGACCGCCTGAAACACCCCGGCACACGGCCGCCGCCTCCCCTTAGGGAGGTGGCGGCCGTTCCGCATCCGCCACCTCACCGACACAGGGTCTTTCGCAGGCAATCTGCCGCGATGAACCGACCGAACCGCACCCCAGCCACCCACACCGAGCGTCACCCCGCTCACACCGCCGTCAGCCGGACACAAACGCCATCAACCGACCACGACAGGACCCGCACCAGCAGCGATCCACCGCGGATGACACCCGTTGGGAACCGATGGCGGAGGAGAACCCGGAAGGCGACCCCACATGGCCGTCGGTCAAAGCCCGACCATGATCGACTCCTTATTTTCTCCTTCTACCCCTTGTTGATCTCCATCTAGACCACAATGGACAATCCGGCAAGATCAACATCTGGACAGCAAAAAGGCCCGCTGACCTGGACAAACATCCAGAACCAGCGGGCCCTCAACTGCCGTCGGGCTGACAGGATTCGAACCTGCGACCCCTTGACCCCCAGTCAAGTGCGCTACCAAACTGCGCCACAGCCCGGCCACACCCACCATCATCCGCAGGTGCGCACCAAGCTTAGCGCAGTCTCCAGATCAACTCTTCCGGGGTCGCTTCTCACGAACCCGCACCGAGATCCGCACCGGAGTCCCCACGAACCCGAACCTCTCCCGGAACCGCCGTTCGATGAACCGCCGGTACCCCGCCTCCAGGAACCCGCTGGTGAACAGCACCAACGTCGGCGGCCGCGTCTGGGCCTGCGTCGCGAACAGCACCTTCGGCTGCTTACCCGACCGCACCGGCGGCGGCGTCGCGGCGATCAGTTCCGCCAGCCACGCGTTCAGCTGCCCCGTCGGCACCCGCTGGTCCCACGAGGTCAGCGCGGTCCGCAGTGCCGGCGCCAACTTGCGCACCGACCGACCGGTCAGCGCCGACACGTTGATCCGCTCCGCCCACGGCAGGCGCACCAGACCTCGTTCCAGTTCGCGGGTCAGCTGGTGGCGTCGGTCCTCGTCGACCAGGTCCCATTTGTTGAGCGCGAGCACGCACGCCCGGCCGGCGTCCACCACCATCGTCAGGACGCGTAGGTCCTGCTCCGAGATGGGGTCGGCGGCGTCCAGCAGCACGATCGCCACCTCCGCCGACTCGATCGCGGCCCTGGTCCGCAGCGACGCGTAGTACTCCATCCCGCTGGCGGTCTTGACCCGCTTGCGCAGGCCAGCCGTGTCGACGAACCGCCACATCTCGCCGTCCAGTTCCACCAGGGAGTCGACCGGGTCGACGGTGGTGCCGGCTACGGCATCGACGACCGCACGATTCTCCCCGGTCAGGCGGTTGAGCAGGCTGCTTTTGCCGACGTTCGGTTTGCCTACCAGCGCTACTCGGCGTGGGCCGCGGGCCTCACCGAAGCTCTCTCGGGGGGTCTCGGGGAGGGCGTGGAGCACCGCGTCGAGCAGGTCGCCGGAGCTTCTTCCATGCAGCGCGCTGACCGGGTGCGGTTCGCCTAGGCCGAGGGACCACAGGGACGCGGTGTCGGCCAGCAGGCGGTCGTCGTCGACCTTGTTGGCGGCCAGCAGGACCGGTTGTTTCGCCCTGCGGAGGACTCTGGCGGCCGCCTCGTCGGTGGCGGTCGCGCCTACCGTGGCGTCCACGACCAGGAGCACCGCGTCGGCGGTCATCATGGCCAGTTCGGCCTGTTCGGTGACCGACGCCTGCAGGCCCTCGGCCTTCGGGTCCCAGCCGCCGGTGTCCACCACGGTGAACCGGCGGCCCGACCACAGCGCGTCGTAGGCCACGCGGTCCCGGGTCACGCCCGGTTTGTCCTGTACGACCGCTTCTCGGCGGCCGATGATGCGGTTCACCAGCGTCGACTTGCCGACGTTGGGCCTGCCCACCACGGCCAGTACCGGTTGCGGAGGCTGGCCACCATCCCCATCGGGGTGGCCGAACTCCTCGTCAACGGCAGTCCAGTCGGACTCCTCGGCCCAGGTGCCATCCAGCTCAGTCATGTCCGTCATTTCTCATCACACAGCGGCGGCGCGCTGCTCGTCCAACTCCCGCACCAGGTCGGCCAGGCGCAGGCGGATCGCCTCGGTCGCCTCGGTCAGGCCGCTCCGTCCACGACGCACAACCAACTCGAACGGCTCACCAACCAGTACGTCCAGCTTAGGGCGGAACCGTCTACGACTCCCGGCCGGCCGCCTGGTCCCCCTGGTCACCACCGGCACAACCATCGCGCCGGTCATCCTGACCAACCACGCGGCACCCTGCTCAGCCCGCTCCACATCACCCGATCCCCTGGTGCCTTCCGGAAAAACGCCGACCAACCCGCCATCGGCGAGCAATCGCACGGCCGTCGTCAACGCCGTCCGGTCGGGGCTCCCCCTGGTCACCGGCACCTGGCCGATCCAGCGAAACGCACTCCCCAGCGGCCCCGTGAACAGCTCACTCTTCACCAGGAACACCGAACGGCGCGGCAGCATTCCGAAGATCACCTGCGGATCGACCAACGAACTGTGGTTGGCCACCAGCACCACCGGCCCGGTCCTCGGCACCCGCCCGGCACCGATCACCCTGATTCGGTAGGTCGGCCGGTGTAACCAGCGCGCGATCCATCGACCCAGATCGTGCAGCCAGGGGATCGCGCCAGCCGGCAGGTGGTTCGTCACCACCGACCGCGGCCGGCCGCCACCCCGCGCAGGCCGCGCTCGTTGACCAGGCCGAGGATCCGGTCCAGCACGCCGTCGATGTCCAGATCCGTCGTGTCCAACCACACCGCGTCATCGGCTGGCTGCAGCGGCGAGGCCGCTCGCGAGGAGTCGAGTCCGTCCCGGCGCTCGACATCGGCCAGCGTCGCCGCCAGCGTGGACTGCCTGCCCTCGGCGGCGTCCTGGGTGGTCCGGCGCAGCGCCCTGGCGTCGGCCGACGCGGTTAGGTAGACCTTCAGCGGGGCGTCCGGGGCGATCGCGGTCCCGATGTCGCGTCCTTCGACCACGACGCCACCCTGGCCGGCGCACACGCTCTCGATGATCTCCCACTGCCGCAGCCTGAGCAGCTCACGCACCCTCGGCACAGCCGACACCGCGGACACCGCCAGGGTCACCGCCTGGCCGCGGATCTCGACGTCCACCGACTCCTCGCCCAGCGCGACGTCCTGGTCCTGCGGGTCGGTGCCGATCCGCAGATCGACGTCCTCGGCGACCCGGCCTACGGCCGCCGGGTCGTGCGGGTCGACGCCGGCGCGCAGCACGGCCAGCGTCACCGTGCGGTACATCGCGCCGGTGTCCAGGTAGCCGGCGCCGAGCACCGTCGCCAACCTGCGCGCCACCGTGGACTTCCCGGTGCCCGACGGGCCGTCCAGCGCGATCACGCCGCGTAGCTCGCCCTCAACCACCACGGTTCTCCTCCGTCCCGCCAACCCCTCTCCATTGTGCCTGGTGTGATCCTCGAGCAGTCCTCGGGATCGGTACCTGGCAACTGGTGAACCCGCCACACCCCACTAACAGCGGATCTCAAGCTCCTGACCTGCGGCCTAGCATCCGATCGAGGGCAATAACAGGAGGTAACGATGATCAGACGCACAGTCATCACCCTGCTCGCGTTCGCGCTGGCTCTCGTCGCCACGGTGGCCGCCACGGCCTTCACGGCGCCGAAAGCGACCGCGGACGTCGGCGTGGCTGCCGTCACCATCACCTACAACGACAGCCAGGCGGCCGAGTTCGTGGACGCGGTCGCGGAGGGTGTCGCCATCTGGAACGCCTCGGTGACCAACGTGCAGATCGTCCGGGCCGCGCCCGGCGCCCGCGCCGACGTGCGGGTGATCGCCGACGACGGGTGGCCGCGCGCCACCCTCGGCCCGGTCCGGCCCGGCGGCAGCGGCACGGTCTGGATGGGCCGCCAGGCCGTCGACGAGGGCTACTCGGTGGTGCGCATCGCCGCACACGA
Source organism: Actinophytocola sediminis (assembly GCF_054779715.1). NCBI lineage: Bacteria > Bacillati > Actinomycetota > Actinomycetes > Pseudonocardiales > Pseudonocardiaceae > Actinophytocola > Actinophytocola sediminis. The sequence goes on from NZ_BAAGXS010000058.1 coordinate 32,122, forward strand.
GTTCGGCCACACCCTTGGCCTGCCCGACCGGAAACCCGGGCCGTGCACGAGCCTGATGTCCGGCAGCTCCGCCGGCGTCTCCTGCACCAACCCGAACCCCAACAGCACCGAGCGCAGCCAGGTGCAGTCGCTCTATCGCAGCGGCTTCACCGGGATGCTCGCCGACACCGGGAAGGTGGTCAGCTACTGACCGGCGACTAACCGACGAGCTCGCCGAGCGTGGCCATCGCCTGTTCGAGCTGCTCGTCCGACAGGTACGGGGCCGGACCGAACCGCAGGTACTCCCCCCGGCTGTCGGTCAGCACGCCACGCTCGGCCAGCTCGCGGTGCAGTTCCCCGGCCCTCGGCGAACGCAGCGCGAGAAAGCCCCCGTAGGCCTCGCGGGGCGCGGACCGGTCGCGGGTGACCACCGCGGGCGACGCGTCGATGGCGTCGAACCGCTCGGCGAGCAACGTGGTCTGATGCAGTGACACCGCGCGCAGGAACGCCGGGGTCAGTCCCTGTTCGGCGAAGAACTCCAGTACCCGCGCGGCCCGGTAGTGGCTGGTCGGGTCGTAGGTGGCGCCGGCGAACCGGTCCCCGCCCGGCGCGTAGCCGACCAGGCCGGCCGAGGTGGCCGCGAGCTCGTCGAACTCGGCGAACCAGCCGGTGACCACTGGTCGCAGCGACGCGGCGTGGGCTGGCAGGCGAAGGAAACAGTTGCCCTCGCCCAGTTGGAGGTACTTGTAGCCGCCGCCGGTGACCCAGGCGCCGGTCAACCCCTGTTCCGGCAACGACATCGGCAGCACACCGAGCGCGTGGTAGGCGTCCACCAACAACTCCGCGCCGACGCGCGCGCACGCGGCCGCGAGCGTGCCGAGGTTGGGCACCGTCCGCGAGGTGCCGAACAGCACCGAGGACACCAGCACCGCGGCCGTCCGATCGTCCACAGCGGACGCGAGGCGTTCGGCGAGGGTGTCGGCCGGCGCCGACGGCAGCCGCACGACCTCGACGCCTTCCTCGGCCAGTCTGGCGAGTTGGCGGCGCAGGGTGTGGAACTCGCCGTCGGAGGTCAGCAGCCTCGGGCGGCGGCGGAGGTCCACAGCGGACAGAAAGCGGATGACCAGCTCGTGGGTCGACCCGCCGAGGGCGATGTCCGCGGCCGGGTCGTCGAGCAGGGCGGCGAACCCGGCGCGGACCCGCTGGGCCTTGGCGAACGCCAGGTCCCACTTGCGGTCCACGGCTTCGGCGGCGTCGGTGAACGCCTCGAGCTGGCCCTCCATGGCGACGTCCGGCCAGGCCTGGTGGGAGTGGCCGGTCAGCAGCAACCGGTCGGCGACCCGGAACCGGGTGTAGTGCCCGGCGAGCGCGTTCGGCGACCGGCGCAGGGAGTCCACTGTGGTCATAGCTCGCTCCTTACGGCCCACAGGTCGGGGAACACGGCGTGGAACAGGGTGGAGCGCAGGTAGGCCGCGCCGGCCGAGCCGCCGGTGCCCGGCTTGCCGCCGATGGTACGCTCGACCATCTTCACGTGCCGGTAGCGCCACTCCTGCAGGCCCTCGTCGAGGTCGACGAGCAGATCAGCCACTGTGGATGGTCCGGCGTCGTCGTGGTAGACCTGCACGAGAATCCGCTGCACGTCCTCGGCGGGCTTCCAGGTCTCGCGCACGTCGCGTTCGAGGTGCTCGGCGGGCACCGGGTAGCCGCTGCCGGCGAGGTAGTGCAGGAACGAGTCGAACACCGACCGGCCGGCCATCACCGAGGTGATCCGCTCCCGCGCCACGCTCCCCTGTGGATAGTGGCCGAACGCCCGCCGGTCGCGGCGGCCGAGCACGGCCTCGATCTCGCGGAACTGCCCGGACTGGAATCCGCTGGACGCGTCGAGTCTGGCGCGGAAGCTGGTGAACTGGCGCGGGGTCATGGTTTCCAGCACGTCGATCTGGGCCACGACCACCTTGAGGATGGTGAGCGTGCGCCGTAGCGCGCGCACCGAGTGCGCGGTGTCGATCTCCTCCAGCTTGCGCTGCAGGTGGGTCAGCTCGTGCAGCAGCTGTTTGAACCACAGCTCGTAGACCTGGTGGATGATGATGAACAGCAGCTCGTCGTGCTCGTCGGAGCGTGGCCGTTGCGCGTCGAGGATCTCGTCCAGCGCGAGGTAGGACGTGTAGGTCAGTGCGGCGGTCTCGTCGGCCAGCGGGTCGGTCACGGGGTCGGTCACGGGTCACCTCATCGATGTCGCGCTGTCGAAGTAGCGCCGGGCGGGCTCGGCGAGCGTCGGGTAGAGATCATGGAACAGGGCGAGCGCCTCGGCACGGTGACGCGGCGGCGCCACCAGGTCGGCGGGCAGTTCCGGGTCGAGGAACGGGAACTCGCGGAAGGTGTGCACCAGCCGGGTGCGCAGCAGCAGTGCCTCCCGGTCGCCAACCGCCCCGCAGTGGCGGAAACGGTCCACGAAGGACTCGTAGTGCGCGGCCAACTCGACCAGGTCCCAGACCCTGGTGACGAACACGGCGAAGTCCACGGAGGTGGCCGGCCGGCCGAGCAGCACGCCGGCGTACTCGGTCACCTCGTGTTCGGCCAGCAGGGTGGCGACCTCCCGTTCGCGGTCGTGCGGGGCGAGCCAGGTGCCGTCCTGCACCTGGCCGAAGCCGAGGAACCGCAACCGGCGCACCAGCCGGGTGCGGGCCAGTCGGCGCTCCTCGGGAATCGCGTGCCACAGCACGGTCCAGGTGGTCTCCACGCTCGGCGCGCGGCCGAGGGTGAAGATCCGCCGGTCGCCCTCGGCGAGCACGGTGATGGTGCGGGGGGTGAGCGCGTAGTGCACGTGCCGCCCGTCGCGCGTGCGCGCGAGCAGGTCGCGGGCGACCAACCGGTTCAGCGCGACGCGCGACGCGCCAGGCGAGAAGCCGAACTCGCCGAGCAGGCGCACCAGCCCACCGGACCAGACCTCGGCGCGCTCGCGGGGCTCCAGGTAGGTGCCGAGCAGTGTCAACACCAGTCCCTGCGGAGCCGGCTCGAAGCCGCGCAGCAGGTCAGACATGGTCACGAGCATAGTTGACGTGTCAGTGAGGTCAACCGTAATGTGTCGCACGTGAGGGTGGGCATCGGACTTCCGAACACCATTCCGGGCACTCCCGGCGCGCTGCTCGTCGAGTGGGCGAGGCGCGCCGACGAGGGTCCGTTCTCGACGGTCGCCGTACTCGACCGGCTGGTCTACGACAGTGTCGAGCCCTTCGTCGCGCTCAGCGCGGCGGCGGCGGTCACCGAACGGGTACGGCTGGCCACCAACATCGCCATCGGTCCGCTGCGTGGCGCGGCGATGCTGGCCAAGCAGGCCGTCTCGCTCGACTCCGTCTCGAATGGACGGTTCACCCTCGGGCTCGGCGTCGGCGCGCGCCGCGACGACTACGCGGCCGCCAGCATCGACCGGCGCACCCGGGGCGCGGCGCTGTCCGAACAGTTGGCCTATCTGCGCGGGCAGCTCGACGAGTCGGGGATCGGCCCCGCCAGGCAACCGATCGAGTTGCTGGTCGGCGGCTCGAGCGGGGCCGCGTACGCGCGGATGGCCCGCTACGCCGACGGTTTCGCCCACGGCGGCGGCCCGCCGCGCGCGTTCGGCTCGGCGGCGACCAAGGCCCGCGCCGCCTGGCGGGATCTGGAACGGCCGGGCGAACCGACGTTGTGGGGTCAGGGCTACTTCGCCTTCGGCGATCCCGACCAGGGCAGCGCGTACCTGCGCGACTATTACGCGTTCACCGGCCCGTTCGCGGAGAAGATCGCGGCCGGCAACCTGACCTCCCCGCGCGCGGTGCGCGACTACGTGCGCGGGTACGAGGCGCAGGGGTGCGACGAGCTGATCCTGTACCCGACGGTCGCCGACCTGGACGACCTCGCCCGGCTGGCCGAGGTGCTCTCGTAGTGCGCGTCACCGTGGTCGGCGCGGGACCGTCGGGTCTGTACCTGGCGATCCTGCTGAAGAAGGCCGACCAGCGCCACGAGATCACCGTGCTGGAACGCAACGCGCCGGACGCGACGTTCGGCTGGGGCGTGGTGTTCTCCGAGGAGACCCTTGGCGCGCTGCGCGACGCGGACCACCCGACCTATCTGGAGATCGCCGACTCGTTCGCGCGCTGGACGGCGATCGACATTCGGTACCGGGGCCAGGTGCTGCGCTCCACCGGGCACACGTTCTCCGCGATCAAACGGACCCAGCTGCTCGACCTGCTCCAGCGGCGCGCCCGCGAGCTCGGGGTCACGTTGCGGTTCGGCACCGAGGTGTCCACTGTGGAGCCGGCGGACCTGGTGGTGGCCGCCGACGGGGCCAACAGCACCTTGCGCCGGTCCGGCTCGTTCGGCACCACGTCCCAGCCGCAGGGGTGCAAGTACGTCTGGTTCGGCACCGACCTGGTGCTGGACGCCTTCACGTTCATCTTCGAGCAGACCGAGTTCGGGCTGTTCCAGGTGCACGCCTACCCGTTCGACGAGCACACCAGCACGTTCATCGTCGAGACCACGGTGGACACCTGGCGGCGCGCCGGGCTGGACACGAAGTCCGAACAGGACAGCATTGCCTTCTGCGAGCACCTGTTCGCCACCCATCTGGCCGGCCACCGGCTGATGTCCAACCGGTCGACCTGGCTGGACTTCCCCCTGGTGCGCAACCAACACTGGCACGACGGGAACGTCGTGCTGGTCGGCGACGCCGCGCACACCGCGCACTTCTCGATCGGCCAGGGCACCAAGCTCGCCATGGAGGACGCGATCGAGCTGGCGAACAGCATCACGGCCCACCCGGCGAGCGTCGAGCAGGCGCTGGTCGGCTACGAGCTGGAACGCCAGCCGGTGGTGGAACGGATCCAGCAGGCGGGCGGCGACAGCGCCGCCTACTTCAGCCGGGTCCGGCACTACACCGGGCTGGCGCCGATCCAGTTCGCGTTCAACCTGTTGACCCGCAGCGGCCGGATCAGCCACGCGAACCTGACCCAGCGGGACCCGCAGCTGATCCGGGTGCTGGACGCGTGGTTCGCCGCCACCGCGGCCGGCCACGACGCGGTGCCCGGCGCGGTGGCGCCGCCGCCGATGTTCGCGCCGTTGCGGTTGGGCGGGGTGACCATCGGCAACCGGGTCGTGCGGGTCGGCGACGCCGGCGACGCCGTGGCGGGCGCCGGGCTGGTGCTCACCGGGCTGGTGGCGGTCGGCGCCGAGGGCCGCACCACGCCGGACTGCCCGGTGATGGACGACTCGTGGGCGCCGAGGGTGACCGAGGTACACGCGGCCGGCGCGCTCGCCGGCCTGCGGCTCGGGCACGCCGGGCGGCGCGGCGCGGTCCGGTCGTCCGGTGTGGACGTTCGGCTGGCCGCCGGCTGGCCGCTGGTGTCCGCGTCACCGCTGCGGTACGCGCCCTTCGGCGTGGAACCGGCTGAGCTGACCGAGGCCGGCATGGACCTGGTGCGCACGGAGTTCGTGCAGGCCGCGCGACTGGCGGCGGCCGCGGGGTTCGACGTGCTCGAACTGGACCTGGCCGACGGTTACCTGCTGGCCAGTTTCCTGTCGCCGCTGGCCAACCGGCGCACCGACGTGCACGGCACCGAGCGGCTCCGGTTCCCACTGTCGGTTGTGGACGCCGTGCGGGCGGCCTGGCCGGCCGACCGGGTGCTCGCCGCGCGGCTGACGGCCACCGACTGGGCTCCCGGCGGGCTGACGGTCGAGGACGGCATCGACCACGCCCGCGCGTTGGCCGAGCACGGGGTCGACCTGGTGCACGTGCGCGCTGGCCACAGCACGGCGGGCTCCCGGCCGGAGTACCGGCGCGGCTACCTGACCACGCTGTCGGACCGGATCCGCAGCGAGGCCGGCGTGCCGACGCTGGTCGGCGGCTACCTCACCACCCCGGACGAGATGAACACCGTCATCGCCGCCGGCCGGGCGGACCTGTGCCTGTTCGAACCGCCACCGACACCCCTGGAGGCGGTGCGATGACCGCGTTCGCCGAGCTGACCTCCGCGCAGGTGGCCGAGTTGCCAACCGGTGGGCGGGTGCCGGTGTTGCTGCTGCCGGTCGGCGCGGTCGAGCCGCACGGACCGCACGCACCCCTTGGCACCGACCAACTCATCTCCGCCGGGATGTGCGCCAGGGCCGCCGAGCGGCTCGCCGGCGACCCGGCTCTGCGGGTGCTCGTGCTGCCCGCGATCGACTACGGCGTCACCGAGTTCGCCGCCACGTTCCCGGGTTGTGTGTCCATCGGCGCGGACACGCTCAGGGCGCTGGTCCTGGACATCACCCGGTCGCTCACCGCCCAGGGGCTGCACCGGATCGTGGTGGTGAACAACCACTTCGAGCCGGCGCACGTGACCGCGCTGCGCGCGGCCACCCAGGAGGCCGGCGTCGCCTATCTCGACCTCGTGCGCAGGCGCCACGCGGAACGGCTGACCGAGGAGTTCCGGTCCGGCTCCTGTCATGCCGGGCAGTACGAGACCTCGCTCGTGCTCGCCGACCGGCCCGAGCTCGTCGACCATACTGTGCTCGGCACGCTGCCCGAGGTCACCGTCGACCTGCCGGCGATGATGGCCGCCGGCCACCACAGCTTCGCCGACCTCGGCATGGACCGCGCCTACTGTGGCTCGCCAGCGGCCGCCACCGTCGCGGAAGGACAGTCCACGTTCGACACGCTGACCGACATACTGGTCGAGCTGATCCGGGAAGTGGGGCATGGCTGATGCGCGGATACGACGACCTGCCCGACGCGCTCAACGTCGCCACCTATTTCATCGACCGCAACCTCGAGCGGGGCAACGGTGACCGCACGGCGCTGAGCACGCCGGAGCGCTCGCTGTCCTATGCCGAGTTGGCCGAGCAGGTGCGCGCGACCGCCAACGCGCTGCGCTCGGTCGGCGTCTCGGCCGGCGACCGGGTGCTGCTCGCGCTGTCCGACGGCGTCGAGTTCGTCGCCACCTGGTACGCCGCGCAGCGGATCGGCGCGGTGACCGCCGAGGTCTACACCTTCCTGCCGACCAAGGACTTCGAGTACTTCCTCGGCTACGTCCAGCCGAGCGCGGTGGTGGTCGACCAGGTGACGCTGGACCGGATGCGGGCGGCCTCCGGTGGTCGCCACCGGTTGCTGGTAGCCGGCGAGGTGGAGCTGCGCGCCGGCGAGGTCGGGCTGGCCGAGCGGATGGCGACCGCACCGGACCGGAGCGACCCCGCGCCGACCACAAAGGACGATGTGGCGATCTGGAAGTTCACCACCGGCAGCACCGGCGCGCCGAAGGCGTGCGTGCACACCGTGGCGAGCCCGGTACTGAGCCACCTCAACTACGCGCGCGGGGTGCTGGACATCAGCCAGGACGACGTGGTGCTGCCGGTGCCGAAGCTGTTCTTCGGCTATGCCAGGGATCTCGCCGCGCTGTACCCGTTCGGTGTCGGCGGCGCGGGGATCGCCTTTCCCGAACGCACCACAGCGGAGCGGATCTTCGAGTTGATCGCCAGCCACCGACCGACGATTCTGGTCAACGTGCCGACGATGATGAGCGCGATGGTCGCCCACCCCGACGCGTCCACACAGGACCTGAGCTGCCTGCGGCTGACCACCTCGGCCGGTGAGGCGCTGCCGGCGGAGCTGCACCGCAAGTGGGACGAGACGTTCGGCGTCGAGGTGGTCGACGGCATCGGCTCGTCGGAGGCCTACCACATCTACATCTCCAATCGGCCGGGCGCCGCCCGGCGGGGCACCTGCGGACAGGCCGTGCCCGGCTACCGCGCGCGGGTGGTGGACGACGACGGTGTCGAGGTGCCGCCCGGCGAGGTCGGCACGCTGGAGGTCACCGGTGGCACGGTCGCCAGCGAGTACCACGGCGATCCGGCGAAGTCTGCGGCGACCTTCCGGCAGCACACCGTGCACACCGGGGACCTGTTCAGCCAGGACCCGGACGGCTTCTTCACCTACCACAGCCGCGCCGACGACCTGTTGAAGGTGGGCGGGATCTGGGTTGCGCCAAGCGAGATCGAGCACTGCCTGATCGGGCACCCGGACGTCCTGGAGTGCGGGGTCACCGGTCACGAGACCGACGGTCTGGTCCGCACCAGGGCCTACGTGGTGCTGCGCGCGGAGGTCACCGGCTCCACCGAGCTCGGCCAGGCGCTGCGCGAGTACGTCGGCACGCGGCTGTCCGGGCACAAGCGTCCACAGGAGATCGTGTTCGTTACCGAGCTGCCGCGCACCACCAACGGCAAGCTCGACCGGCGCGCGTTGCGGACGCTCTCATGAGGACCGTCGTGGTCACCGGTGGCACCAAGGGCATCGGCGCGGCGGTCGCCAAGCGTTTCACCGACGCGGGCGACCGGGTCGTCGCGCTCAACCACGACGATCTGGACGTCACCAACGAGGACGCGGTGCGCGACGTGCTCGGCGGGCTGCCGGTGGACGTGCTGGTCAACAACGCCGGTATCTCGGCGAGCGCGCCGGTGCACCGGACCACCATCGACCAGTGGCGGTCACAGCTGGAGGTGAACGCGACCGGCGCGTTCCTGTGTACCCGTGCGGTGTTGCCCGGCATGCGGGCGCGCGACCGCGGCCGGATCATCACCGTCGCCTCGACCGCGGGCCTGGTCGGCGCCCCGTACACCGCCGGGTACGCCGCGTCCAAGCACGCGGCGTTGGGGTTGATGCGCACGGTCGCCGCCGAGGTCGCGGGCAGCGGGGTGACCGCCAACGCGGTCTGCCCGGCGTTCGTGCGCACCGACATGACCGCGCGCAGCGTGGCCACGGTGGCCGAGGCCACCGGCAAGTCCGAAGAGGACAGTGTGGCGGCGCTGGCGGCACTGTCGCCGCTGCGCCGGCTGCTCGAACCGGCGGAGGTCGCGTTCGCGGTGACCTTCCTCGCCGCCAGGGAGGCGGGCGCGATCAACGGCCAGACCATCATCCTCGACGGAGGAGGAATTCAGACATGACACAACCTGGGGAGGCGGGCAGCCCATGAGCCCTTTTCGGGCGTCGCCGGGGTTCACCGGCGACTGGAAACACTTCGACCTCACGGTGGCCGGTGGCGTCGCGACGATCACGTTGAACCGGCCGGACAAGCTGAACGCGCTCACCTTCGACGTCTACGCCGACCTGCGTGACCTGCTGGCCGAACTGCCCCACCGGGGCGACGCGCGGGTCGTGGTGATCACCGGCGAGGGGCGGGGTTTCTGCTCGGGCGGTGACGTCGAGGAGATCATCGGCGAACTGCGGAAGATGGCGCCGGCACAGCTGCTCGAGTTCACCAGGATGACCGGCGCGGTGGTGAAGGCGCTGCGCGAGTGCCCGCTGCCGGTGATCGCCTCGGTCAACGGGATCGCCGCCGGCGCGGGCTCGGTCATCGCGCTGGCCAGCGACTTCCGGCTGTTGGCCGAGTCGGCGTCGTTCGCGTTCCTGTTCACCAAGGTCGGGCTCGCCGGCGCGGACATGGGCTCGGCCTACCTGCTCCCCCGGCTCGTCGGCCTCGGCCGGGCGACGGAGCTGCTGATCCTCGGCGACAAGGTCGACGCCGCGCACGCGGACCGGATCGGCCTGGCGACCAGGGTCGTGCCGGACGCCGAACTCCGCGAGCAGACCACCGCGCTGGCCACCCGGCTCGCCGACGGCCCCGCGCTCGCGTACTCGACGACCAAGGTCCTGTTGACCAGGGAGCAGGACATGGACCTCGGCAGCGCGCTCGAACTGGAGGCGATGACCCAGGCCCTGCTGATGAAAAGCGATGACCACGCCGAGTTCTACGCCGCGTGGTCGGCCGGCAGGAGTCCACAGTGGAGCGGCCGGTGAACGAGATCGTCAACGCGCCGGGGCTCGCCGCGCCCGTCGGCTTCGCGCACGCGGTGGTCGCCGCACCAGGACGCACGGTGTACCTGGGCGGCCAGACCGCGCAGGGCCAGGACGGCGCGATCATCGGCACCACCCTGGCCGAGCAGTTCGACGTGGCCGCCGGCAACGTGGTCACCGCGCTCACCGCCGCCGGGGCAACGCCGGACCAGTTGGTGTCGCTGGTCATCTACACCACCGACGTGCCGGCGTACAAGGCGTCCCTGCCTGCGCTGGGACCGGTGTGGCGCAAGCACTTCGGCCGCAAGTACCCGGCGGTGGCGCTGCTGGGGGTGGCCGCTCTGTTCGACGAGGACGCGATGATCGAACTGGTCGGCACGGCGGTGATCCCGGCATGACGCTCTCCGAGGCGCATCGCACTCTGGTCGAGCACACCGAGACGGTCGCGACGACGCTGCTTCCGGTCGCCGCCGCCGGCGAACCAGGGCGGGTCAACGCGTCGTTGCTCACCGCACTGGCCGACCACGGCCTGCTCGGCACGATCTTCCACCGCGACGGCGACCACTACCGGCCGACCTCCGCGCTGGCGCTGTGCCTGATCCGCGAAGGACTCGCGCGCCACTGCACGGAGGCCGAGACCGCGTTCGCGCTCCAGGGTCTTGGCGCGTACCCGATCCTGCTCGCCGGCCAACAGTCCACTGTGGAGCAGTGGATCCCGCCGATCGCGGCCGGCGAGATCGCGGTCGGCTTCGCGCTGAGCGAGCCCGGCGCCGGCTCGGACGCCGCGTCCCTTGCCCTGCAAGGAGTTCCCGACGGCGACGACTACCTGCTGACCGGCGAGAAGGCGTTCATCTCGAACGCACCGGACGCGGCGGTGTACTCGGTGTTCGCGCGCACCGGCGAGCCGGGTGCCCGCGGTATCACCGCCTTCGCCGTGCCGGCCGACACCCCGGGACTGACCGGGACCCGCCAGACCATGGTGTCCCCGCACCCGATCGGCCGGCTGCGCTTCGACAACGTGCGGGTGCCCGCGAGCGCGGCACTCGGCGAGGTCGACGCCGGCTGGCGGGTGGCGATGCGCACCCTGGACATGTTCCGGCCCAGTGTCGGCGCGTTCGCGGTCGGCATGGGCCAGGCCGCGCTGGACGCCGCGGTCGCGCACACCGCGGGCCGCACGGCCTTCGGCCGCCCGCTGCGCGAGTTCCAGGCCGTGTCCCACCAGTTGGCGGAGGTCGCCACCAGGCTGCACGCCGCGCGCCTGCTGGTGCACGACGCGGCCACCGCCTTCGACGCGGGCACCGGCCGCACCGGCCACCTGTCCGCGATGGCCAAGCTCTTCGCCACCGAGACCGCACAGCAGGTGGTGGACGTGGCGATCCAGGTACACGGCGCCCGCGCGCTCGAACACGGTCACCTACTGGAGCACCTCTACCGCGAGGTCCGCGCCCCCCGCATCTACGAGGGCGCGAGCGAGATCCAGCGCGAGATCATCGCCCGCCACCTCTACCGCTGAGCCCCGACCGCCGCGGGGTCGGGCGGAACCGTCGCCATGGCCTCGCTGATCTCGTCGTCGGTGAGCACGCGGTCGGTCATGTCGCCGGCCAGATAGCTGGCGTAGGCGGGGAGATCGAGGAACGCGTGCCCGCACAGGGCGGTCAGGATGACCTTCTCCTCACCGCTGTCCCGACAGCGCAACGCCTCGCGCACACACTCGGCCAGCGCGTGTGACGGCTCCGGCGCGGGAATGATGCCCTCCGCCCTGGCAAACCGGACACCGGCGGCAAAACACTCGTTCTGCGGGATCGCCACCGCGTCGACCAACCCCAACTCGACGATGTGGGACAACAACGGCGCCATCCCGTGATACCGCAACCCACCGGCGTGGATCGGGTCCGGGATGAAGTCGTGGCCGAGGGTGTGCATCTTCAGCAACGGCGTCAGCCCGGCCGTGTCGCCGAAGTCGTAGGTATAGCTGCCCCTGGTCAACGTCGGACACGCGGCGGGCTCCACCGCCCGGATCGTCGGTGAGCCCCGGCCGGCGAGTTTCTCCCGCAGGAACGGGAACACCAGGCCACCGAAGTTGGACCCGCCGCCGGTGCAGCCGACGATCACGTCCGGGGTGTCGCCGGCCATCTCGAACTGCAGCAACGCCTCCTCGCCGATCACGGTCTGGTGCATCAGCACGTGGTTGAGCACGCTGCCAAGCGCGTAGCGGGCGTTCGGGTTGCCGGCGGCCATCTCGACCGCCTCGCTGATCGCGATGCCGAGGCTGCCGGTCGAGTCCGGGTGTGCGGCCAGCACCGCGCGCCCGGACTCGGTCAGCACCGACGGGCTCGGATGGACGGTCGCGCCGAAGGTCTCCATCATCATTCTGCGGTAGGGCTTCTGGTCGTAGGACGCGCGAACCTGCCACACCTCGCAGTCGATCCCGAACTGTGCGCAGGCGAACGCGAGCGCGCCACCCCACTGACCGGCGCCGGTCTCGGTCGTCAGCAGCCCGACCCCCTCCGCGGCGTTGTAGTACGCCTGCGGCACCGCGGTATTGGGTTTGTGCGAGCCGACCGGGCTGACCCCCTCATACTTGTAGTAGATCCGCGCCGGCGTGGACAACGCCTTCTCCAACCGATGTGCCCTGATCAGCGGAGCGGGGCGCCACAGACGGTAGACCTCGCGCACTTCCTCCGGGATGGGCACATACCGGTCACGGCTGACTTCCTGCTCGATCAACGCCATCGGGAACAGGGGGGCCAGGTCCGCGGGACCGATGGGCTCCCTGGTGGCCGGATGTAGTGGTGGGGGTGGGGGTTCTGGCAGGTCAGGCACGATGTTGTACCACCGTGTCGGGAGGTCGGACTCGTCGAGTCGGAACGTGGTGCGTCCAGCCATCTGGGACTCCTAGATCGGCCAGCGAGACGCAAACCACGCTATGAGTGTGTGGGTCGGGAAGAAAGTCTGCAGTCGGGTGGTTAACGTGGTGTGGTGAACGTCGAGGTGACTCCACTGCCAGGGATTGGCACGCGCCAGGACTTCGTGTCCCGTACTGGGCGACGCATCGGCGTCATCACGTACCGAGACGGCCGCTCCGAGCTGATCGTCTCCAAGAAGGACGATCCGGACGCGTGTACCGCGTCCATCCCGCTGTCCCCGGACGAGGCCAGCGCGCTCGCCGGGCTGCTCGGCGCGCCGCAGCTGGTGGCCGATCTGTCCCGGGAGAACGACGGGCTCCGCGGCGTGCACACCAAGCAGCTGCCCCTGGTGCCCGGTTCGCCCTACGACAGTCGCACCCTCGGTGACACCCAGCTACGCAGTCGTACCGCTGTGTCCGTGGTCGCCGTCGTGCGCATGGGCACCGTGCACCCCTCGCCCCGGCCGGACTTCGTGTTGGGCGGCGGCGATCTGCTGGTCACCATCGGCACTACCGAAGGGCTCGCCAAAGCGGCCGACGTCCTCGACCGCGGGTAGCGGCCAGTGCACAGTTCAGCGGTCGCGTTGATCGAACTCGGCGCGATCTTCTTCGGCCTTGGCGTGCTGGGGCGCGTGGCCTGGAAGATCGGTATCTCGCCGATCCCGTTCTATCTGCTCGGCGGGCTCGCGTTCGGCAGTGGGGGCATCCTGCCGCTCGAGGGCATCGAGGAGTTCACCGCGCTGGCCAGCGAGATCGGCGTCATCCTGCTGCTTCTGCTGCTGGGGTTGGAGTATTCGGCGGCCGAGCTGGTCACCGGGCTGAAACGGTCCTGGCTGGCCGGTCTGCTCGATCTCGTGCTGAACGCGGCGCCGGGCGCGATCGTGGCGCTGATGCTGGGCTGGGGTGTCATCGGAGCGCTCGCGATGGCCGGCGTCACCTACATCTCCTCCTCCGGGATCGTCGCGAAGGTACTCAGCGACCTCGGCCAGCTGGGCAACCGGGAGACCCCGGTCATCCTGTCGATCCTGGTCTTCGAGGACCTGGCGATGGCGGTCTATCTCCCGATCCTCACCGGGGTGCTGGCCGGGGCGACGCTGCTCGGCGGGTTGACCACGATCGGCATCTCGCTGGCGGTGGTCACGCTGGTGCTGGTGCTCGCGCTGCGGTTCGGCCGCTACGTCTCGGCCATCGTGGACAGCAAGAGTCCCGAGGTGTTCCTGTTGCGCGTGCTGGGCGCCGCGCTGCTGGTGGCCGGGGTCGCCCAGCAGTTACAGGTCTCCGCCGCGGTCGGCGCGTTCCTGCTCGGGATCGCGATCTCCGGGTCGACGGCGGAGAACGCGACCAGGATGCTCGAACCGCTGCGGGACCTGTTCGCCGCGATCTTCTTCGTGGTGTTCGGGTTGAACACCAACCCCTCGGCCATCCCACCGGTGCTCGGGATCGCGTTGGCGCTCGCGGTGATCACGACGTTCACGAAGCTGATCACCGGCTGGTGGGCGGCGAAGTGGCAGGGCATCGGGCCGATGGGCCGGGCGCGCACCGGGGCGGCGCTGGTCGCCAGAGGTGAGTTCTCGATCGTCATCGCCGGGCTCGCGGTGTCGGCCAACGTGGTCGACGCCCAGCTGGCCGCGCTGGCCGCGGCCTACGTGCTGATCATGGCGGTGTTCGGGCCGTTGGCCGCGCGGGGCGCCGAGCCGGCGATGCGGCTGGCGTCAGCCAGGCTGCGGCGGACGGCGACCGCCTAGTTCGGCCAGCAGCAGACCGCTGCGCGGCTTCGGGGTGAAGTAGGTGCTCTTGCGGGGCATCCGGTCGCCAGCGGCGTGCACGGCCCGCACGGTCGCCAGTGGCACCGGGGCGAGCAGGAACACGGCGTCGGCGTCGGCCGGGGGTTGGCGGCCCGCCGGCAGCGGACGGACGTTCGGGCCTTCCGGGTCGATCCCGATGGCGCCCCGGAGCAGCACCTCTTCCAGCACCGCGTGGTCGGGTCCCTGGTCGGGCAACCGGACCCGAAGTGTCCCTTGTGGACAGTGGACGACGGTCGTGCCCGGCGTCGGGTCGGCGCCGGCCGGGTCGTCGACGGTCAACCCCGCGCGGCGCCACGCGGTCGCCAGATCCGCCGCGGTCAGGCCGGTGCCGACGAGCACGCGGTGGTAGGCACCGATCCGCAGTGCCGGGCCGGCGGTGACCATCGCCAGCAGGCCGGACAGGCCGGCGGTGGCCGCGGCCGCGACGCGGTGGTTGCCGTCGGCGACCATCAACGGGTACGCGGACGCCTCGGCGAGCACGGTGTCGCGCACTTGTCCCGAACCCAACAGCCACAGGCGATGCCGCCGACCCTCGCTGTCCACTGTAGACACTTCGGGGTGCTTTCCGGCCACCGCGAGCCGCAGCGCCGCGGTCAGCGTGTCGGTCTCGCCGACCGGGACCAACATCGCGGCGCTGGTGGCGTGGCCGAGACCGGCGAGCACCTCGGCCCGCTCGGCGACGATCTCCGGGTACACCTGCTCGCTGTGCCGGATCCGGCCGAGCCCGGCGGCGTCCACCGCGGCCGGGTCGACCATGCACAACAACCCGCACGCGGTGCCGTCCGGACCATCCACTTCGTACGGTGCGACCACATCGGACACCGCGCGGTAGGCGGTGCGCAGCAACACCGACAGCGTCGAGCGGGCCGCCGGCAACGCGTCGAGCAACCCGAGCCCACCCGCGATCGCCGCCGGCGTCCGATGTGGATGCTGGACGGCGAGCAGGGTGCCGGCCGGGCGGCGGCGCAGCGCCTCGACGATCCGTTCCGGTTCGGCGAACTCGTCCACGTCCGGACCGGGGACCTCGTCGCGGACGATCCAGCCCCGATCGATCGGCCGGACCCAGTGGCTCATCAGAGATCGACGGCCGAGAACAGGGAGCCGATCTCGGGACGGGTGAGCGGACGCAGCGAGCCGGGCCGCTGGTTGCCGAGCCGCACGTCGGCGATCTGGGTGCGCACGAGCTTGCGCACCGGGTGACCGACCTCGGCGAGCATCCGGCGGACGATGTGGTTGCGCCCCTCGTGCAGCACGACCTCCACCAGCGCGCGCCCGCCCGTCGTGTCCACCACCCGGAAGGCGTCGACCCTGGCCGGGCCGTCGTCGAGGGTCACGCCGTCGCGGAGCTGGCGGCCGATCGTGCGGCCGATGGGCCCCGGCACCTCGGCGAGGTAGGTCTTGGCCACGACGAACGACGGGTGCATCAGCCGGTGGGCCAGGTCGCCGTCGTTGGTGAACAGCAGCAGGCCCTCGGTCTCGGCGTCGAGCCGGCCGACGTGGAACAGCCGTTCCCTGCGGTCGCGCACGTAGTCGCCGACCGAGGGGCGGCCGCGGTCGTCGGACATCGTGGTGTGCACGCCGCGCGGCTTGTTGAACGCCAGGTAGACCAGGTCGGCGCGCACCACGACGCGGACCCCGTCGACATGGATCACCGCGGTGTCCGGGTCGACGCGCCGGCCGAACTCGGTGACCACCTTGCCGTCCACGCTGACCCGGCGCTCGGCGATCAGCTCCTCGGAGGCCCGGCGGGAGGCGATACCCGCCTGGGCCAGGACCTTCTGGAGTCGGACTCCTTCGTCAGACGTCATCGATGGAGTCAACCTCCGGTAGCAGTGGCGCGATCGGGGGCAGGTCCTCCAGGGAGGACAGGCCGAGGCGCTCGAGGAAC
Source organism: Actinophytocola sediminis (assembly GCF_054779715.1). Lineage (NCBI taxonomy): Bacteria > Bacillati > Actinomycetota > Actinomycetes > Pseudonocardiales > Pseudonocardiaceae > Actinophytocola > Actinophytocola sediminis. Next base: position 48,495 of record NZ_BAAGXS010000058.1, read on the forward strand.
AGTTCGGTCGTGCGGTAGAGGAAGCCGCCGGTCTCCAGGTCGGTGCCGGTCTCCTCGACCAGCCCCCTGGCGAGGAGGGTGCGGATGACGCCGTCGCAGTTGACGCCGCGCACGGCGGCGACCCTGGCTCGGGTGACGGGTTGACGGTAGGCGATGACCGCGAGGGTCTCCAGGGCGGCGCGGGTGAGCTTGGCCCGCTGGCCGCCGAGCAGGAGCTTCTCGACGTAGGGGGCGTAGCGGTCGCGGGTGTGGTAGCGCCAGCCGCCGCCGGTGTTGCGCAGGTCAAGGCCGCGGCCGTGGTCGGTGTAGTCGGCGGCCATGCGCAGGAGGGCGGCGCTCACCCGGGCGACGGTGGTGTCGGTGGCGGCAGCCAGGGACTCCTCGTCCACCGGTGAGTCGACGACGAGCAGCAGCGCCTCGAGCGTGCACTCGAGTTCGGCGTCGGTGAGTTCGCGGAGCTCCTCGGCGTCCTCGGCCGGTACCTCCGAGCCGGCTGGCGAGTCGGCTGGCGAGGTGTCCGGGTCGGTGTCCTGGTCGGCGACGATCGGGTCGTCCACCAGCTCGGTGGGCGGGTCGGCGTCGGCGTGCGGCTCCTCGGCCACGACGGCGGCTTCGTCAACCGGCTCAGCGGGCTCGGCCGGTTCGTCGGCGGACTCAAGCGGCTCGGCGGGCTCAGCCACGGCGGGCTCGGCGACAGGTGAATCGACCGGTTCAGCGGTGTCCTCGACGACCTCGGTCGGCGGGTCGGCGTCCGCGACCGGCTCCTCGACGGACTCGGAGACCGGTTTCTCGGCCGACGGCGACTCAGGCTGCTGGTCCTGCGTGCTCACCCGTACTCCTCCTCATCGCCACCGACACCGTCACCGGCCGCCCGCACATCCTCGACACTGCCGCCGGTCCACCGCACGACCAGCTCCCCCAGCGCCTCCTCCTGGTGGAACGTGATCACGTCCTCCTTGTACAGGTCCAGCAACGCCAGGAACCGCGCCACCACCTCGATACTGTGCTCACAGTCGGCCACCAGCTCACCGAAGGTCCCCCCGCCGCTGCTGGCCAACCGCTCCCGCAACAGCGCCGCGTGCTCGCGAACCGACACCTTCCCCATGTGCAGGTGATCGAAGGACACCGTCGGCGGCGGCTTCGGCCGGAACACCGCCGCCGCGATCTCGGCGAACTTCTGCGCGTTCACCCCCAACATGACCTCGGGCAGCAACGACGCGAACCGGTCCTCCAAGGCCACCGAACGCGGATAGCGCCGCAGCGCCCCCGCCTCCAGCTCCGCGAACAGCGACGCCACCTGCTTGTAGGCCCGGTACTGCAACAACCTGGCGAACAGCAGGTCCCGCGCCTCCAGCAACGCCAGGTCGTCCTCGTCCTCGACATCACCGGTCGGCAGCAGCCGCGCCGCCTTCAGGTCGAGCAACGTCGCGGCGATCACCAGGAACTCGGTGGTCTCGTCGAGGTTCCAGTCCTCCCCCGCCTGCCGCAGATGCGCGATGAAGTCATCGGTCACCCGGTGCAGCGCCACCTCGGTCACGTCCAGCTCGTGCTGCGAGATCAGCTGCAGCAGCAGGTCGAACGGCCCCTCGAAATTGGACAATCGCACGGTGAACCGCGACGAGGACGCCCCGCCGTCCTCGGGAGCAGAATCGATCAACGAACGCTACTTCCCGGTGTCCTGGCGCAATCGTCGCACCAGCACCGAGTCCTCACCGCGCTCGTCCAGGTCGGCCAGTACCACCGCGATCGCCTCGCGCACCACCCGGCCGCGGTCGATCGCGAGCCCGTGGGTCGCCCGCAGCGCCAGCCGCGCGTGCTCCAACGCGAGCAGCTCCTCGTCGGACACGTACACAGTGATCTTCGAGGTGTGCTTCTGCCTCGGCGTACCGCGCCGGGGCGACACCGGCGCGGCATGGGTCGCCGGCCAACTCTCCTCGACCCGCTCACCGGTGTTCCTGAACAGCTCTGCCGCACCCGGCAACGAGGCGCGACGACTCACCGGGCCATCGCCACTTCCCTGGCGATGACCTCACGAGCCAACTGCCGGTAGGCCTTCGCGCCGGCCGAGCGCGGCGCCCAGACCGTGATCGGCGCACCGGCCACCGTGGTCTCCGGGAACCGCACCGTCCGGTTGATCACCGCGTCGAACACGATGTCCTGGAACCGCTCGACCACCCGCGCGATGACCTCCCGCGAGTGCAGCGTGCGCGGGTCGAACATCGTGGCCAGGATGCCGGTGATCTCCAACTTGGGGTTGAGCCGCTCGCGCACCTTCTCGATGGTGTCGATCAGCAACGCCACCCCGCGCAGGCTGAAGAACTCGCACTCCAGCGGGATCAGCACCCCGTCAGCGGCGGCCAGCGCGTTGACCGTCAGCAGGCCGAGCGAGGGCTGGCAGTCGATCAGGATGTAGTCGTACTGGTCGACCACCGGTCGCAACGCGCGCACCAGCGTGTGCTCGCGGCCGACCTCGGCGACCAGCTGGACCTCGGCCGCCGACAGGTCGATGTTGCTCGGCAGCAGGTCCATGTTGTCCACGCCGGTCCGGATCACGGCATCCGCGGCGGTCACCGACCGCTCGATGATGACGTTGTAGATCGTGCGATCCAGCTGGTGGGCGGGGATGCCGAGGCCGACCGACAGCGCGCCCTGCGGGTCGAAGTCCACGATCAGCACCCGCCGGCCGAACTCGGTCAGCGCCGCGCCGAGGTTGATGGTCGAGGTCGTCTTGCCGACCCCACCCTTCTGGTTGCACAGCGCGAGCACCTTGGCCGGACCATGCCCGTTGAGCAGCGGCGGCTCCGGAATGTGCCGCTTCGGCCTGCCGGTCGGGCCCAGTGAGCCGTTCGGGGTGTCGTCGAGCGCCTCGTCCTCGTCGGAAGCCGCTCGTGGGGCGAGGCTGAGCTCCCGTTCCGAGGGATGCATTGTCGACATAACGACCTAGCTCCTTGTCGTCCGGCTGTCCGCCGCAGCTTAGAGATGGCGCTGCGCAACCGGCAACGAGGCTCGCCGTAATGACTCCAGGTCGGACGTGGACAAAGATAGCGCAGGTCGCTCCCGTCGCCGACCAGATCCGGGGCGATCACCGGCTCCGCGAGGCCGTGACCTGCACGGCAGACCGCTGTCAGCCCCGTGCCCTCGGGTGTGCCGTCGCGTAGACCTCACGCAGCGTGTTGACCGTGACCAGGGTGTAGATCTGCGTCGTGGTCACCGACGCGTGTCCGAGCAGCTCCTGCACCACCCGCACGTCCGCGCCGCCTTCCAGCAGGTGGGTGGCGAACGAGTGGCGCAGCGTGTGCGGCGAGACCGAGGCCACGATGCCCGCCCGCTCGGCGGCCACCTTGAGCGTCTGCCAGGCGCTCTGCCGCGACAGCCGCCCGCCGCGCACGTTGAGGAACACCGCGGGCGTGCCCCGGCCGCGCGCCGCCAGCCCGGGACGGGCACGCACCAGGTAGGCGTCCAGCGCGTCCAGCGCGGGCCGGCCGATCGGGACCAGCCGCTGCTTGCCGCCCTTGCCGTCCAGCCGCACGGTCCGCTCCCGCGGGTCGACGTCGTCCAGGTCGAGGCCGACGGCCTCGGAGATCCGCGCGCCGGTCGAGTACAGCAACTCCAGCAGCGCCCGGTCCCGCAGCGGGCCCGCGCCCTCGACCGGCGGGGTGTCCAGCAGGCGCAGCACGTCGTCCACCGGCAGCGCCTTGGGCAGCCGGCGGGGCGCGGCGGGCGGGCGGACCTCGCGGGCCGGGTCCAGCTCGACGATGCCCTCGCGCACGGCGAACCGGTGCAGCCCGCGCACCGCGACCAGTGCCCTGGCGGCCGAGGAGGCGGCCAGCGGCGGGTGCTCGCCGTCGCCCTCGCGGAGCACGGCGAGGAAGGCCGACACGTGCGCCTCGGACACCCCGGTCAGGTCCGGCACCTCGACCGAGCTCAGATGCGCGGCGTAACGGCGCAGGTCACGGGTGTAGCCGTCGAGGGTGTTGCGGGCGGTGCCGCGCTCGACGGCGAGATGGTCGAGATAGGCGGCCACGGCGTCGGCCAGCGCGGACGCGACCTCGACCATGACACCTCCTTGCCGGCGACGGTCAGCCTATTCCGGGCGCGCACACCCTGTGTAGGTGGCGCGCTGACGTATCGTGGATTTCGTGCGCACTGAATGCGAGGTGTCGTCATGAGTGCCTCGATCGAGAGCGACGATATCCGGGTCGGCACCGCCGAGCGGGAGACCGCGGTCGGCATCCTGGGCGACCACTTCGCCGAGGGACGCCTCACGGTCGAGGAGTACGAACAGCGGGTGAGCTCCGCGCTCGAGTCGAGGACCCGCGGCGACCTGCGCCCGCTTTTCCGGGATCTGCCGCCGCCCTACCCGGCGTTCATGGTGCCGCCGTTGCGGCCGGCGACGGAGCTGCCGGCGTTCCGCCGCACCGGGACCGAGCCCGCGGTGGTCTCGGACAAGAGCCGGGTCGCAGCCGGCCTGTTACAGATCCTGCTGCCGTTCGGCATCGGCCGGTTCTACACCGGACACACCGGCATCGCCGTGGCGCAGCTGCTCACGTCGTTCCTGTTCATCGGGATCGCCTGGAGTTTCATCGACGGCATCCTGCTGCTGGTCAACGGCGGCGACGACACCTTCGGCCGCCCCTTACGCGACTAAGGCCCCCATGCCCTGAATGAGGCATTGGAGACGTTCAACGTCCTCAATGGGGCATTCAGGGCACTTCCCCAACCCGACCACAACGACACAGGCCAGCCCGGTTCGGTCCTGTTGTTCTACAGGAACCCGCGTAACAGGGCCGCCGTGCCTGCCAGGTGCTCGTCCATCGCGGCGCGGGCCGCGGCGGCGTCGCCGGACAGGATGGCCTCGACGATGGCCAGGTGCTGTTCGTTGGAGTGCTCGATGTTGGCCCCCAGCAACGGGATCGCGTCCAACAGCTCGTTGACCTTCGTGCGGATCTCGGCGACCGCGGTGGTCAGCGACGGCGACGCGGTGACCTCCGCGATCGCCAGGTGCAGCCGGGAGTCCCGGCGCCGGTACTCCGCCTCCTCCCCCGTCGGCACCCCCGCCACGTCGGTGAGGCGTACCCGTACGTGCTGGCGGTCGGTCGGGCTCAGCGACCGCGCGGCCGCCGCCTCGGCCGCGCCGCTCTCCAGCACCCGCCGCAGGGTCAGCACGTCGTCGAGGTCCGCGCCCGACGGCGGGACCCCGCGGGTCGGCCGGGGCGCGGTCGGCAGGTCCTCGGCGACGAACGTGCCGCCGTAGCGCCCACGCCGGGACTCGACGTAACCCGCGTCGGCGACCGCGCGAATCGCCTCGCGCAGCGTCACCCGGCTCACCCCGAGCCGGGCGGCCAGTTCCCGTTCGGCGGGCAGCCGCTCTCCCGGTGCGGCCACCCCGAGCCGGATCGCCTGCAACAGCCGCTCGACGGTCTCCTCGAACGCGTTGCGGGTCCGCACCGGCCGGAACACCGCCGCGGACGCGTTTCGTCCTCTATGGACGGACATGGGTCAGATCGGGGTCACGTAGGCGCCGGAGATGCCACCGTCCACCAGGAACGTCGACGCGGTGATGAACGAGGCGTCGTCGCTGGCCAGGAACGCGGTCGCGGCGGCGATCTCCTCCGGCTCGGCGAAGCGTCCCATCGGCACGTGCACCAGGCGCCGCTGGGCGCGCTCCGCGTCGGCGGCGAACAACTCCTTCAGCAGCGGGGTGTTCACCGGCCCCGGACACAACGCGTTGACCCGGATGCCCTCGCGGGCGAACTCGACACCGAGCTCCCGGCTCATCGCCAACACCCCGCCCTTGGACGCGGAGTAGGAGATCTGCGAGGTCGCCGCACCGAGCACGGCGACGAACGACGCGGTGTTGATGATCGATCCCTTGCCCTGCCGGCGCATGTGCGGCAGCACGTACTTGCAGCACAGGTACACCGAGGTCAGGTTGACCCGCTGCACGTGCTCCCACGCCTCGATCCCGGTGTCCAGAATGGACGCGTCCTGCGGCGGGGAGATGCCGGCGTTGTTGAACGCGATGTCCACCCGGCCATGGGTGTCCACGACGTGAGCGAACATCGCCTCGACCGCGGCCTCGTCGGTGACGTCACAGGTGATCGCGTCGCCACCGAGTTCCTCGGCGAGCGCGGTGATCGCCTCGGTGTTCAGGTCGACGCCGACCACCAGCGCGCCCTCCTCGGCGAACCGCCGCGCGGTGGCCAGGCCGATCCCGCTGGCCGCGCCGGTGATCACGGCTACCCTGTCCCGCAAGCGTTTCACGACTCCCCCTCGGTGGCGATGAACACGTTCTTGGTCTCGGTGAACGCGGCCAGCGCGTCCGGGCCGAGCTCCCGGCCGAGCCCGGACTGCTTCATGCCGCCGAACGGCGTCCAGTACCGCACCGAGGAGTGCGAGTTGACCGACAGGTTGCCCGCCTCCACCCCCCGCGCGACCCGCATGGCCCGGCCGACGTCGTTGGTCCAGATCGAGCCGGACAGCCCGTAGTCGGTGTCGTTGGCCAGCCGCAGCGCGTCGGCCTCGTCGTCGAACGCCTGCACCGTCACCACCGGCCCGAACACCTCCTCGACGACCGTGCGGTCGGTGGGCGTGCGGGGCAGCACGACGGTCGGCGGGAACCAGTAGCCGGGCCCGGCCGGCGCGCTCCCCCGGAACGCGACGTCCACCCCGTCGTCCACATAGGACGCCACAGCAGCCAGGTGGCCGGCGGAGATCAGCGGGCCCATCTCGGTCGCCTCGCTGGCCGGATCGCCGACCACGACCCCGCGCACGGCAGGCTCGAGCAGTTCGAGGAACCGGTCGAACACCGTGCGCTGCACCAGGATCCGCGACCGGGCGCAGCAGTCCTGGCCGGCGTTGTCGAACACCCCGTATGGCGCGGTCGCGGCGGCCCGCTCCAGGTCGGCGTCGGCGAACACGATGTTGGCGTTCTTGCCGCCCAACTCGAGGGTCACCCGCTTCACCTGGGCGGCGCAGCCGGCCATGAGCTGCCGGCCGACGGCCGTCGAGCCGGTGAAGACCACCTTGCGTACCAGGGGATGGTCCACGAACCGCTGCCCGACGACCGAGCCCTTTCCCGGCAGCACCTGGAAGACGTCGGGCGGCAGGCCGGCGGCCCTGGCCAGTTCGCCGAGCCGGATCGCGGTCAGCGGGGTCAGCTCGGCCGGTTTGAGCACCACGGTGTTGCCGGCGGCGAGCGCGGGCGCGAACCCCCAGCCCGCGATGGGCATGGGAAAGTTCCACGGCACGATCACGCCGACCACGCCCAGCGGCTCGGCGAAGGTGATGTTCACCCCGCCGGGCACCGGAATCTGCCGGCCGAACAACCGTTCCGGCGCGGCGGCGTAGTAGTGCAGCACGTCCCGGACGTTGCCGGCCTCCCACCGCGCGTTGCCGATGGTGTGCCCGGAGTTGTCGACCTCCAGCGAGGCCAGGCGGTCCACATCGGCGTCGACGGCCTCGGCGAAGCGGCGCAGGAGCCGGGCACGGTCGCCGGGCGCGACCGCCCGCCAGGCCGGCCACGCGCGGTGCGCCCGCTCGATCGCGGCGTCCGTTTCGGCCGCCGAGGTCGGCGGCACGCTGGCCACCACCTGCTCGGTCGCCGGGTTGATCACCTCGGTCATCGCCGTGTCTCCCCTACCAGTGCCGCGAACAGCCGACGGTCCACATCGGCCTCCGGATGCCATTGCACGCCAAGACAGAAGACTTCGCCAGACAGCTCGACCGCCTCGACCGTGCCGTCCCCGGCCGTGGCGACCACCACCAGCCCGTCGCCGAGCCGGTCGACCGCCTGGTGGTGGTGACAGTGCACGTCGAGGCGCTCGCCGACGATCCCCGCGAGCCTGCTCCCACCGACGACTTCCACCGTCACCCGGCCGAAGGTCCCCGGTGCCGGCAGGTGGTCGGTGTTGCCGGCCTGGTCGGGCAGGTGCTGGTGCAGGGTCCCGCCGCGCACGGTGTTCAGCAGCTGCATCCCCCGGCACACGCCGAGCAGCGGGATGCCCAGCTTGAACGCGAGGGTCACCAGCTCCTGCTCGGACTCGTCCCGGTCGGGCCGTGCCGGTCCGGTGGCCTGCGCCCTCGGCGCGCCGTAGCGGGCCGGGTCGATGTCCGCGCCGCCGGCGATCACCAGACCGTCCAGGTTGGACAGATGGCCGGGCTCCCAGGTGTCGACGGGCGGCAGCAGTACCGGTGTGCCGCCCGCGGCGACCACCCCGTCGAGGTAGCCCCTGGGTAGCACGGCCGACGGCTGGTCCCACACCCCGAACCTGGTCTCCTCCAGGTAGGTGCTGATCCCGATCAGCGGGCTAGAGGCGCTCGAAGCCACGGATCCGCTCCCAGTCGGTGACCGCCGCGTCGTAGGCGGCGAGCTCGACACGGGCGTTGTTCAGGTAGTGGTCGATCACCTCGTCGCCGAACGCGGCGCGTGCCGACGTGCTGTGGTCGAGCAGCGCCGCCGCGTCGCGCAGGGTGGTCGGCACCTGTGGTTTGTCGGCCGCGTAGGCGTTTCCGGTGAACTCCGGTTCCAGCGGCAACTCGTTCTCGATGCCGTGCAGGCCGGCGGCGACCAGTGCGGCCACGCCGAGGTAGGGGTTCATGTCCCCGCCGGGCACCCGGTTCTCCACCCGCAGCGACTCGCCGTGGCCGACCACCCGCAGCGCGCAGGTTCGGTTGTCCACGCCCCAGGCCACCGAGGTCGGCGCGAAGCTGCCGGACTGGTAACGCTTGTAGGAGTTGATGTTCGGCGCGAAGAAGTAGGTCAGCTCGCGCAGCATCGCCTGCTGGCCGGCGAGGAAGTGCGCCATCAGCGGGGAGAACCCGTGCGGCCCGTCGCCGGCCAGCACGGCCGAGCCGTCCGTGCCGCGCAGCGAGATGTGCACGTGGCAGGAGTTGCCCTCGCGCTCGTTGTACTTGGCCATGAAGGTTAGGCTCTTGCCGTGCCGGGCGGCGATCTCCTTGGCCCCGGTCTTGTAGATACTGTGGTTGTCGCATGTGGACAGCGCGGTGGTGTAACGGAACGCGATCTCGTGCTGGCCGGGGTTGCACTCGCCCTTCGCGGACTCCACGTACATGCCGGCGCCGGTCATGCCGTTGCGGATGTCGCGCAGCAACGGCTCCACCCGGCCGGTGCCGAGCATCGAGTAGTCCACGTTGTACTGGTTGGCCGGCGTGAGGTCGCGATAGCCCTTGTGCCAGCCCTGTTCGTAGGAGTCGTCGAAGACGATGAACTCCAGCTCCGTGCCGACGTAGGCGGCCAGCCCGCGCTCGGCCAGCCGGTCGAGCTGGCGGCGCAGCACCTGCCGGGGCGAGGCGACCACCGGTCCGCCGTCGACCCACTCGACGTCGGCGAGCACCAGCGCGGTCCCCGGGTGCCACGGGACGAGCCGGAGGGTGTCCAGGTCCGGGCGCAGCACGAAGTCGCCGTAGCCACGCTCCCATGAGGACATGGCATAGCCGTCGACGGTGTTCATGTCGACGTCGACGGCGAGCAGGTAGTTGCACGCCTCGGTGGCGTGCGCGACGACCTGGTCGAGGAAGTACTCCGCGGCGCACCGCTTGCCCTGCAGGCGACCCTGCATGTCGGTGATGGCCACCAGCACGGTGTCGATCGCGCCGTCGTCCACCAGGATGCGCAGCCGGTCGAGGGTGAGCAAGCCGTCCCGGTGTCCCATGTGAGCCCTCCAAAGGATCAGACCTGACCCATTGCACACGCGTGACCGGGGCGTGTCAATTGATGAAGTTCTTGACACTGCCGGCCGAGAGGATCACTCTCAGAAAGGCTCAAAGGACTGATGCTGGCCCATTAGGGAGCTTGCCGTGTCGACACCGCAGCACCGGGATAATGTCGAGTACCAGACCGCGCCGGCGAGCTACCTCGAGCAGCGTCAGCTCCGCAGAGGCGCGGCCGGCTGGGTCCTGCTCGCCGGCCTCGGTGTCGCGTACGTGATCTCCGGCGACTTCGCCGGCTGGAACTTCGGCCTGGCAGAAGGCGGTTGGGGCGGTCTGCTGATCGCGACCGCGCTCATGGCGGTGATGTACACGTGCATGGTGTTCGGCCTGGCCGAGATGGCCTCGGCGATGCCGGTGGCCGGCGCCGGCTACGGGTTCGCCAGGCGGGCACTCGGCCCGACCGGCGGTTTCGCGACCGGGACGGCGATCCTGATCGAGTACGCCATCGCCCCGGCGGCCATCGCGGTGTTCATCGGCGGCTATGTCGAGTCGCTCGGACTGTTCGGCATCACCAGCGGCTGGCCGGTGTTCCTGGCCTGCTACCTGATCTTCATCGGCGTGCACCTGTGGGGTGTCGGCGAGGCGCTGCGGGTGATCTTCGTGATCACCGGCGTCGCGGTGGTCGCGCTGGTGGTGTTCGTGATCGGCATGATCGGCAAGTTCGACCCGGACAACCTGTTCGACATCGCGGCGACCGACGCGGTGGGGGCGAGCACGTTCCTGCCGTACGGGATCGCAGGTGTGTTGGCGGCGTTCGTCTACGGCATCTGGTTCTTCCTTGCCGTGGAAGGAGTTCCGCTGGCCGCGGAGGAGGCCTCCGAGCCCAGGCGGGACCTGCCACGGGGAATCATCGCCGCGATGGCCGCGCTGCTGGTGTTCGCCGCGCTGATGCTGGTGATCGCGCCCGGGGCAGCGGGTTCGGCGACCATCGCCGAGTCGGACAACCCGCTGCCCGACGCCATCCGCGCGGCCTACGGTGGGGACAACTTCCTGGCGCAGTTCGTGAACTACGTCGGGTTGGCCGGCCTGGTGGCCAGCTTCTTCTCGATCATCTACGCCTACTCCCGGCAACTGTTCGCGCTGTCCCGCGCCGGCTACCTGCCGAGGTGGATGTCGGTGACCGGCCGGCGCAAGACCCCGTACCTGGCGCTGATCGTGCCCGGCACGATCGGTTTCATCCTGGCGACGGCGACCATGGACGGCGCGCTGCTGATCAACATCGCGGTCTTCGGCGCCACGGTGTCGTATGTGTTGCTGAACGTGTCGCACATCGTGCTGCGAGTCCGGGAGCCGGGGCTGGAGCGCCCGTACCGCACCCCGGGCGGCGTGGTCACCACCGGCATCGCGGCCGTGCTCGCGGTCTGCGCGGTGATCGCGACGTTCTTCGTGGACGAGTTGGCCGCGGCGATCACCGCCGGCATCCTGCTGATCGCCTTGGCCTACTTCTTCTTCTACAGCCGCCACCACCTGGTCGCGAACGTCCCAGAAGAGGAGTTCGCCGCCATCCGCCAAGCCGAGTCCGAACTGTCGGACTGACCCGATGCAGCGAAGGGTCCCTTCACTGCACTGGACGCAGCGAAGGGACCCTTCACTGCGTTCCGTTGACCCAGACCAGCCGCTTTGGTCGACAGCGTCACGACGAGCCAGCGGTGGACCTCACCGTAGCGCCAGCCGGTGGGCGGCGTCGTCGCCCTATGTTCACCCGCGGGCACGGTGCCCGCAGCTTCCGGTCCACATTGGACACCGAGGCTGTCGCCCGTGTCCAGAACCGTTGTACTACTTCTCGTGGGTCTGCTCGTGCTCACCGGCACGCCCGCGACCGCCGCCCCCGACCGGAGCGTGCCCGTCCAGTTGCTGTCCATCACCGACCTGCACGGGTACTTCGGCGAGCACACCGCCACCGTGCGGCCGACCGCGGGCGCGCCGGTGCAGACCGTCGGTGGCGGCGCGTACCTCACCACCCACCTCCGGGAGCTGCGGGAAGGGCAGCGGAACTCCATCCTGTTCTCCGCCGGTGACGACTTCTCCGGCTGGCCGGACGAGACCGAGTGGTTCTGGAACGAGCCGACGATCGAGTACCTCAACCTGCTCGGTCTCGACTTCTCCACCGTCGGCAACCACGAGATGGACCGCGGCATCAAGTTCCTGCGCCACATGATGGACGGAACCTGCCAGGGGCGCCCGGACCGCGACCTGTGTTTCACCGACTCGACCGGCCGCCGGTTCCACGGCGCGGACTTCGAGTACTACTCGGCGACCATGTCCGACGCGCGGACCGGCAAGCCGGTCCTCGCGCCCTACCACGTCAAGTGGGTCGACGCCGGGCACGGCAAGCGGCTGCCCGTCGGGTTCGTCCACGCCACCACGAGCCTCGCGTCCGCTGAGCAGATGTCCTACACGCCGAGCGGGATCACCTTCGAACCGGAGGTCGCGCGGATCAACCACTACGCGAAACTGTTACGCCGCCAGGGGGTCGCGGCGATCGTCGCGGTCGTGCACGAGGGCTTCAGCCAGGCGAGCGGGGCCGGCTACAACGACTGCGACGCCCCGTTCGGACCGGTCGCCGAGTTCAACGCCACCATCGACCCGGCCGTGGACGCGATCGTCACCGGCCACTGGCACGCACAGGCCAACTGCACACTGCCCGACCCGGCGGGCAACCCGCGCCCGGTCGTCGCGGCGGGGGACGCGGGCAAGCTCGTCAGCGAGATCACGCTGCGGCTCGATCCGCGCACCGGCGAGGTCCTGCGCGACCGGACGACCTCGGTGCTGCACCCCAACACGCGGGACGTGGCGCCGGACCCGGCGACGCTGCGGCTGACCGCGTACTGGAAGGACCGGCTCGAAGCGCGCGCGAACAAGCCGGTGGCCAGGGTCGCGGCGGACCTGACCCGCGCCCGGGACGAGCGCGGCGAGTCCGGCCTGTACAACGCCACCGCGGACGCGTTCCTGTGGGCGGCCAACCTGGACGGTCACGCGGACCTCGCGGTGGCCATGCCCGACATCCTGCGCCGCGACCTCACCTACGCGGCCACACCGGGCGCCCCGGCGGACACGAACGGGCGGGTGCTGTTCTCCGAGCTGGCGGTCGGCACGGTGTACGACAGCGGCATCGGCGTCGGGCTGGTGCGCGGCACCGTGCCCGGCCGGGCGGTCGACGAGCTGCTGGAAAGCCAGTGGCAGCCCGACGGTGGGTACCGGCCGGTGGCGGTGTCGGCGAATGTGCGGTACACCTACGACCTGACCAGGCCGGTCGGCGACCGCGTTTCGGACGTGCGGATCGACGGGAAGACGCTGCGGCCCGGCACGCCGTACCGGGTGGCGACCCTCGCGAACAACTTCTTCGCCAAGAACGCCACCCCGGGTTTCACCGCCCTGTTCGACGCCCGCAAGCAGGACCGCAGCGCCTACAACGGCGGTGACGCCCTGTGGCGCTACCTGGAGGCGAAGTCACCGGTGCCCGTCCCACAGCCAGGTCGCGCGACCCCGGCCCGCGGCAACACCTGATGACGGTGCACGGGACGGACGATCGTCCGTCCCGTGCCCTCCGCCACGTTCTGTCCCACCGATCAGCTCGGCTCGATCGCGCTGCCTGACTACGCCGACTGAGACTCGCAGGCGTCAAGCGCGCGTGCGATGTACAGGCCGTGGTTGAGATAGGTCAGGAACGTGTCGACG